>CAZSTT010000014.1:2685-16919 GCA_964609705.1 uncultured Thermodesulfobacteriota bacterium | reverse complement strand
GCCGAGGCAATCACCTCAGTGATGTCTTTGACTTTGATTTTTCCCTTTTTTTCCTTCCGCAACCGGGCCGCCCCCTGGGTCAGATTACTTTTACAGGAGGGGCAGGCGGAGACGATCACTTCGGCCCCCACTTCCAGGGCCTGGAGGACCCGGTCATAGGCAATGTCCTGGCTGAGTTGATTATCAAAACCCTTGACCCCTCCCCCGCTCCCGCAGCACTTGGCCAGAAGGCGATTCATTTTAAATTCATTCAACTCCATTCCCGGAATTTGTTTTAACAGATCCCGGGGTTCTTCAAAGATCTGCATATGACGCCCCAGATCGCAGGGATCATGATAGACCGCCACCATCTTTCCCTTGTCCTTCAGGGGGATCTTTCCCTGCTTCATCAGTTCATTGAGATAAGTGACCACATGATGGACCCTGATTGCTTTGTTCCCTCCATACTCCGGATATAATTTGGAAAGGGTTCGAAAGCACCCCGGGCAGCTGGTAACGATTTCCTTGACCTCCAGGTCTGAAAATTTCCGGGTGTTGGCTGTAACGCAGGTTTGAAAGTCTTTTTCGGCCCCGATCAGATAGCTCAGGTACCCGCAGCAGTCCTCCGCCTGTCCCAGGGTCGTATAGCTGACTCCCGCCTGGTCCAATATGGTCATCAGGTTCGGGATCATATTGATATCCTGATAGGAAGCCACGCACCCGGCAAAGAGCAGAACCTCGGCCCCCTTCCCTCCCGTTTTAAAGCCGGCAGGAAAGACGTCGGTTCGCTTTTCCCTGGGTTCACCGAAAGGGTTGCCGTATTGGGCGATACTTTTCGAACTGCCTTGAAAGACGGTCGGCAGGAAACCGCTGTCCGCCAGTCTCTTCCGGGCCCCCTGGACCACCTCGGCTACCTCCACCCGGGAAGGGCAGGTATATTTACAATTCAGACAGGTTGTGCATTGGTACAACCGCTCGGCCATCTCTTCGGAAGGCTCCAGACACCCGCTCATCAGGTTGAAGGCCAGGAGCACCCGGCCCCGGGCATTCATGGTTTCCAGGCCGGTTTGAGAATAGGTGGGACATCCGGCCCGGCAGAATCCGCATAAAATACAGGCCATGATTTCATGGTCGATCTTTTCTCCGAAGCTTTTAATCTCTTCCGGTTTTTCTATCAAATGGGCATAGGCCGACTTTTCATAAATATCCCGGATACTGTCCTCAAAACCCAGCTTTCCCGGGTTCAGAATATTTTGCGGATCCAAAGCCTTTTTTATAGTTTTCATGATCTCCAGACCCGCCCCCAGCTCTTCCTTGATAAAGGGAGATTTGGCCATGCCCAGACCATGTTCCGCGGTCAGGGTCCCCTTATATTTCAGGGTGAGGGCCAGAAAATCCTGACTGATCTTGCGCAGGGTTTCCCATTCCTTGGATTTCCGCACATCCATAATGAGCACGGCATGGAGATTTCCATCACCGATATGACCGAAGGTGGCAATGGGGGAGTCATGTTCCCGGCCTATTTTTTGGATTTCATGGATGATGGATTTGATTTGGCTGATAGGCACTCCAAAATCTTCGACAATCGGAATCTGCCGGTAACCCGGTTTGACCCGGGAAAGGGAGGGAACCAGCCCCTGTCGGGCTGACCACATGACCAGGCGTTTGGCCGGATCATCGGACCATTCATTCCCCAGTCCTCCAAATTCCTGGCAAATGGCGTCAATTTGAGCCATCTGATCGGCAACCGCCTGACGGTGTCCGTCAATCTCCACAAAAAGGAGGCATTTGACCTGGGAAGGAATTTCCAGTTTCATGGCCTGTTTGACCACCCCGATGGACACTTCGTCCAGGATCTCACAGGCGGACAAGGGGATCCCGGAGGTCAGTATCTTGACCACCGCCTCCCCGGCTTGATCGACGGAAGGAAAGAGCAGTTTGGCAAAAGCCAGGTAGGCCGGTTTAGGAAGGATCTTCAAGGTGGCGGCGGTGATAATTCCCAGGGTCCCTTCTGAAGTTGAGAAAAGACGGGTCAGATCATAACCGGCCGAACTTTTCGGAGCCAATGTCCCGGTTCGGATCACCTGGCCGTCGGCCAGGACAACCTCCAGGCCCTTGACATAATCCCTGGTGGTCCCGTATTTAACCGCCCGGACCCCGCTGGCATTGCAGGCAATCATACCGCCGACGGTACAAGCCGGAGCGCTGCCCGGATCAGGGGGGAAAAAATGGGTCGGTTCCAGCCGGGCATTCAAGGCGTTGCAGATAATGCCCGGTTCAACGATCACATAACCGTCGTTTTTATTCAATTCTATGACTTGATTCATCCGGGAAAGATCCAGCACGATGCCTCCTTTGGGCGATAATACGGCACCGGTCACACTGGTTCCGGCCCCACGGGCCACAACCGGAATGCTTTGGGAGGCGGCAATCCTGACGATTCGGCTGACCTGATCCGTGGTTTGAGCAAAAACGATCAGATCGGGAATACCTTCATGAACCGACATGTCCCGGGAAAAACCGATGCGATCGATCAGGCCGGTATGGACATTTTCCTGGCCGACGACGGCCGTTAATTCTTCAATATACCCCATAAAATACTCCTCTTAGGATTTTAGTTTTCTGTTTTTTTCGGCCTCACGCCTCTCGCCTCACGCCTTTTGCCTGCCTTTATTTGTTCATCAGCTCTTTCACCCGGAGGATCTCCGATTCAATAAAGGGCTTCAGATCAGCGGCGGCCATCAGGTTTTGTTTTTCCACTTCCAGGTTATCGGGAGTGATCCTGCAAATCCAGCCTTGTTCATAGGGAGAAACATTAATGAGTTCCGGCTCATCCTCCAGGGCCTCATTGATCGCGGTCACTTCACCCGAAAATACCGCATAGATCCGGCCCACCCATTTTCCGGATTCAATGGACCCGAACGGTTTGCCCTGCTGGACCTTCCGCCCTTCTTCCGGCAGTTCCACATATCCGATATCACCGGCCAGCTTTTGGGCGAAGTCGGTGGTTCCCATCATCACGCTGCCCTCTTCGATCCGCGCCCAGAAATGATTTTTATCATACCATAAATCATCCGGAAAAAAGTACCCTTCCAATTCCATAATCAATCCCTCCTTTTAGTTCAAAATAGGATTCGAGGCCACTCACGCCTAGCCCTATTTTCATAGTTCGTGGTGCCAGGCCCCAAAAGGCAGGGCCTGGCGGTTTCAAACTGGTTTAAATGGCAGGGTCACGCCCCTTGGGGAGCGTAACGGTTTAATAATTCTTTATCCTTGATCCGATTCAATTTAAATCCCAATTCATCCGGGGAGGCCCCCAGGGCCAACCCCAACAACTGGGGATAGTAGAAGACCGGCACTTTCAGCTTTTTCTCCATTTTCTTTTCGATTTTTTTTTGTTGGTTTTCAAACATGACATTGCAAAAAGGACAGATCAGGACCAGGCCGTTTCCTCCCAACCGGTCCACTTCGGAGAGTTTGTTACCGGCCAGCGTATTGGCCAGATCTTCCTTGATCCCCAAAACACTGCCCCCGCAACAATCCAGCAGGGTTTCATACCGGAGGGCTTTGGCCCCGGTGACTTCAATCAATTCGCTCAATGATTTAGGACTCTCCACCGGATCGATCCCGCCAGCGGTTCGGGCCGGCTTGATATAGTGACAACCATAGTGTGGGGCAAAAGTAAAACCGGAAAGCGGGTGGGTGATTTTTTCCCGAATTTTTTCAAGGCCAATCTCTTCATAGAGGATACGGATAAAATGTTTGACCCGGGTCGTTCCCTTATATTCCAACCCGGCAATCTTCAAACGATCATTGACCGGACCCAGCAAATCGTTGCGCTGTTGAAGCAGATGATTGGCCTCACTTAAAAAGGCGCCACAGGCGCTGCATAAGGTACAAACCGGGAGACCGGCCTGTTCAGCCAGGGCTAGGTTGCGGGCGGCCACCACCAGGGAATCAAAATTATTGATGGATTTCAATGGAAACCCGCAGCATTGAAAATCATCGAGATCCACCAGCTCCAATCCCAATTGGCGAGCCACCCAACGGGCGGAAAGCTCGTAATTCAGATTACGGACCGGAACCGTACAACCTAAGAAGAAAGCATATTTCATTTAATATCTGACATCCCTGTTTTTTTGTAGCACAGCCGCCCCCGGCTGTGATTTTATCCCTTCGATCCATTCCCGCCGGAGTTTACTTCAAAATCTTTTGAATATCTTGGAAATCCCCTTTAATTTCCGGCAATCCCAATTCCTTCCGTTTTTCATTTTCAAAATCACCCACCTCATACATCCGCCCCTGTTGCTCAAGCAGGTTTCGGGCGGCCCCCATACCGGGAGGCGCCAGTCCCTTACGGACGGCCAGGTTGCGCAAGGCAAAAACAACCTCGGTAAAATCGACCTCCTGGGGACAGCTCTCCTGACAGGTATAACAGGTCGAACAGTGCCAGAGAAATTCTTCCTGGAGCAGTTCTTCCTCCATACCGAGAAGGATCATGCGGATAATCCTTCTCGGATTATATTCCGGTTCGATTTTTTCAATCGGACAGCGGGCCGAGCAAACCCCGCAGGAAAAACATTTTTTGATCTGTTCGCCGCCTATTTCGCCGGCCACCCGGTGTTTGAAATCGGGATCTAATTTTCTAAGATCAATAGGGTCCATTTTGCCAAAACCAAAGGTTGTTCTTTGTAGGGGCGGGTTTCAAATTCGCCCGTTTATTTCATTCTTCTTTCATTTGGGGCAGGTTTAAAACCGGCCCCTACAATAATGCCAATTTTGCCTGAAGCATCTTTAAACGACAGCTAATTGTTTTATGAAATCATCAATGATTTCCTTCAAAAACCATTCCATATTGCTCGAAATATTTTCAAAACGGATTCTTTCCGGATTGACTCCGGCCTCGTCCAGGTATTCCCGGGCTTCCTGGATACGATCCCGGGCATAGCTGTTTCCATAGACGGATCGGCAGTTTTCTTCCGGACAGGCCAGGATCATGACCCCCTCCGCCCCCAGAGATAAGGCCTTTAATATATGGGCGGGATCCAGTTTCCCGGCACAGGGAAGTGAAATGAACTCTACCTTATTTTGAACTTCGAACTTTGAACTTTGAATCGCTTCCCAGGCCGCCCCGGCCGAACGTTGGCATCCAATAATGATGATTCGGGATTGATCGGATTCAGACTGATCCCATCTTTCCAGGATCATCTCAAGTTTGGTCTCGACCGCCTCATCAGAAAAACCGTTAATCTGGATAGCGTCCATGGGGCACTCACCGGCGCAGATACCACAGCGCCGGCAGGCCAGGGGATGAATAAAAACCCGGTGGGTAAAACCGACCGCCTGGTGGGGGCAAAACCGCAGGCAGGTCAGACAAAGGGTGCAAAGTCCTTTATCCACGGTTACCTCCTGGTTCATCGGTTCGGAAGTTCGCCCTTCGAAAAAATGATGAACCGAAAGGGCGGTAGCCCCGGCCTCTTCCAGACAGACCCGGGGAAGTATCGGACCCTTGCCCGGACCGGCGATAAATAGCCCTTCCCTCAGGGAAGTCTGGGGCAGGAAATGAACATTGGCCGGCTGCAGAAAGCCGCTTTTATCCATGCCTATTCCGGCTGATAAGGCCCCTTCCCGGACCTCCTCCGGTAAGGAATGCCTGGAATCAACGATCAGAAGATCGGGGGCCAACTCAAAGGGCAGCTTCAAAATGCCGTCCTCAAATTGAATCACCAGCCTCTCCTTTTCTTTCAACAGGACCGGTCCCTCACGATCAAACTTGAAAAACAAAATCCCCTCATCCCGGCAGGATTGATAAAGCCGTTCCATCCCATCCCCGGCTACTTTGACCTGCCGGCAAAAAATGGAGACCTGCGATTGGGTTCGTCTTCGAATCTCCAGGGCGGCCTTTAAGGTCCCGGCCATATCAAAAACAGTTCCCTCGTTGTTCAGGCCGACCGCAAAGGCGACGAAGGAGGTTGGTTTGAGCGTCGCCGGTATTTCCTCTTCCCTGCCGGAGTCCTGGGGTGAGAGAGAAGTTAAAAGACCGCCTTTCTGAATCTCATCTGAATCCGGGTTTAATATTTTTTGAATTTCTTCCAAAGTTATAACGGGTGAAGAAGGAGCTGAGAGATCAGCGGGGAAATTTCCTTCAGATACCAGCTCCGGGGCAAAGACGATGGCCCCGAAATTTTCCGTCCATTTTTTTCCCGAAACCCGCTTCTCTCCTCCTTGGGTCAATGGAGAAAGGGATTGTCTGAAGGATACCCGGAAGTCTCCGGCAAAACCCTCAACGCTGAGCAACTGAATCCCGTTATTCGGATCCACCAACGTTACCTCATAGCCTAAGACCTTAAGCCGGGAAGCCGTTTCTCCGGCGGTAAGGCCTTGTCCCCAGATAAGCACCCGGAGTATTTTTCGGAATTCTTCCTGAGGGGCCGTCATAGGGGTTTGGCCTTCAAATAAGCGGCTATTTCTTCCGCTGTACCGCAGGCCTGGGTAATGCTCCGGGCAATCCCTTTTGGTCCGCCAACAGTCCCGGCCAGAAAAATACCTTTGGAGGAAAGCTTTTCATCCCCAGGGTCTAAAAAACCGTCCGGATTCAAAGGCACTCCCAGTTTTTCCCTGAAAACCTCAAGGCCCGTTCCGGGCATGATACCAATGGATAGTACAGCCAGATCAAAAGCCTCTTTCCGGCTGGAAATTCCGTCGTCGTCCTGGAAGGTCAACTGGACCTGATCATTTTCTCCTTTTTGTATCTCCCCGGGGATAGCCCGGATGAATCGGATTTGTTTTTTGGCCTTTTCGATAAAAAGAGGGAAATCTTTACCGAAGGTCTGGAGGTCCATATAAAAAAAAGTGATTTCGATTTGAGGCCTTTTATGATTGATGAGATTGGCCATCCGCAGGGCATAGGCACAGCAGACCTGGGAGCAAAACGGGTGATTCAAATGAAGGTCTCTGCTGCCGACACATTGGATAAAAGCCATGGAGGAGGGAAAGGTATCATCGGACGGTCGGAGAACGGCCCCGGTTTCCCGAAGCTGTTTTTCCAGATCCAGGCCGGTTATGACATTCGGAAATAGTCCATATCGATACTGGGGTTTGTCTTCAGCCCTGAAGGGGGTAAAACCGGTTGCCAGAAGAAGGGCCTCGGCCCTCCCCTCGCCACCCCCTCCAGGGCGGCTAAAGGTATAGAGAAATTCCTTGGCATCCATGGTCAGGTCAGTTACTTCAGTCTGCAAAAGGACTTCGATATTGTCGGCTTTACCCAGGGCTTGCAAAGAATCATTTAACAGGCAGACGCCGCAATGCTGGCAGACATCGGTAGCCTTACAACAAAAATGGCGGACCATGCCTCCCAGCTTCTCTGATTTTTCTACCAGGGTTACGGCAATACTCAAACGGCTCAGGGCCAAGGCCGCCGTGATGCCGGCCAGGCCGCCACCGAGTATCAGTACTTGAGAGTCGATTCTGTCTAAGTTTTGAGCCGTCAAATGTTTAAAATCCCAGATCAGTTAAAATCAAATAGTTCGGAGTTTGAGTTATTGAAGCTTTTCTCTCCGAACTCCGAACTCTTAACTCCGAACTTAAATCAACTCCCCTATCCGTTCTTCAGCTCCCTGAAGCATCAAATGAACTCCTTGAAAACGCCCGTCTTTTCTAATGGCCTCCATTAAATTACCCGCGAACTCTATCATCCTGGATTGGAATTCCGTTGATTGAACGGATTTTAATTTATTCGACAAAGACTCAGGAATTAATAATCCGGGATATTTTCCCAAGACATATCCTCGAACCTGTTCTTCCGTTAACAAAAAAACCGAGGCCAATATCGGGGTTTTTATTCCGGGACCCTGCTTGAAAATATCTTCCACATCAGCTAGGTCAAAAACAGGATGACTCATAAAGAAATGGACTCCAGCCCCTTCTTTTTTTCTCAGTTTCAAAAACAGAGGTTCAACCGGGGTTCCCGTCAAGGTTACGGCCGATCCAATGGTAAATAACGGAGGGGGACCTTCAATAACATTTCCCGAAATATCCCGGTTGGAATTCAATTGGGAAATGGCCCAGATCAGTTGGGTGGAATCCAAATCATATACCGGCTTGCTTTCCGGATGGTCTCCCCAGGTGACGTAATCCCCGGTCACGGCCAGAATATTTTGAATACCCAAACCGGCCGCCGCCAAAAGATCGGACTGTAGTGCCAAACGGTTTCGGTCCCGGCAGGTCATGGTCATAATCGGTTCCAGACCTTGTTCGAGAAGATACCGGCAAAATCCCAACGGGGCCATCTGCATCCGGGCCCTGGGATTATCGGAAACCACCACGGCCTGAACTTTATCTTTCAGGACGGCAATTTTCCGGTCAGCCAATGACGGGGTGAAACCTTTCGGAGGATCCAGCTCGCAGGTCACAATAAAGGAATCAGACCCTAAGGATTGAGCGAACTTACTTGGAGCCGGCATGATACCTCCTGAGATAGGCCAGATGGGTGACTTTCCCCGGTTTGGTCCGGCGGCGAAAGTCGGCCGGGGGAAGCATGGATTCAATCCGGTCCTGTCTTCCTTCTGCTGTCAGCCTTTCATAGATGGAAACCCAGGCACAGGGTTGTTCAGGGTCTACTTCGCATTTTCCAGCCATCATCCCGCCGCAGGGGCCGTTTTCCAACCCTTTGGCACAGAGGGTTCTGGGGCAAATCCCGCCGGTGACGGCCAGCAGACAATCGCCGCAGGCCCGGCAGCGTTCGGTCCATAAACCCGCGACTTCGGTTACGCCGATGAAAGAAGTGTTGACCCCGGGAAAAACTTTTTTCTCAGGAAAGGTTTCAGCCAGGAACTGAACACCGGCCCCGCAGGCCAGGGATAACAGGCAATCAACCTCCTGGATCGGTTCTCGCAGGGCTTCCAGAAACTCATGATCGCATTGTCTTTCCAGGGTTTCTTCCGCTATTCGTATTTTTTTCTTATCCAGGGCGAAGCTCATCCGCAGCTGGCTGGCCAGGAGCCCCACTTCTTTTTTGCCGCCGGCCAGGCAGACGGCGACACAGGTTCCACAGCCGACCACCAGGATATTCTGAAAGTCAGCCACATTGCTTTTTATTTCTTGAAAAGGTTTTCGAACGGCCACAATCATAAAAAATATCCTACAGTTTTTATTTGATGTTATTCCACAATCCGGATTCCGCAATCCGCAATAGTTTTTTTTAACGGGTTCGGCCCCAGCTTCCCGGCCCGGCCGGTCATCTCGGTCACCGCCCGGACCCAGGCCGGGGCATCGGAGGCGCCGATATGGAACAGCTCCAATCGTTCGGGTTCCAAACCAATTTCCTTTAACAGCTCTTTAGTATATTCAACCCTTTCTTTGGCCCTTAGATTTCCCTCCAGGAAATGACAGTCGCCGATCTCTCAGCCGCCTACCAGAACGGCGTCGGCCCCCTTTTCAAAAACCGTAAGCAGGTGAAGGATATCGATTTTGCCGGTGCATAGATATTTCACAATTCGGACATAGGGAGAGTACTGAAGCCTCAAGGAACCGGCCGTATCCGCCGCCGTATAGGTGCAGTAGGTACAGACCAGAGCGATTATTTTTGGTTCAAAAGACTGGGACATAGACGTCCATTCAATTCAAAATTCAAATTTAAAAGTGTAAAATGCAAAATGCAACCAGCGTTGCCTCATTTTCGAAAAATTTTCCATTTTAAACTTTTCATTTTTCATTTTGCACTTTGAATTATCAACGTTTATTAACATGCTTCCAATAACGCCAGGTATTGACTATCTTTAGAATGGCCCACCTGGATGGCCCCCTGAGGACAGGCGCTGGCACAGTTCCCGCAGCCCTGGCAGGCTGCCGGATTCATCCAGGCAAAATGACGCTCGTTCATCGCCGGCACCCCGAAGGGACAGACTCTCAAACAGGTCAGGCAGGCGACACATAATTCTTCATCCACCACGGCGGTCTTTCCCCCGACCTGAATCTCATTTTTGGATAAGATCGTTGCCGCCCGGGCCGCGGCTCCTTTGGCCTGGACCAGGCTTTCCTCCAGGGATTTAGGACCATGCCCCAGTCCGCAAAGGAACATCCCGGCCGCTGCAAAATCAAGGGGCCTGAGCTTGATATGGGCTTCCAGAAAAAAGCCGTCGCCATCAAGAGGAAGCTTTAAAGTCCCGGCCAGGATTTTCGCTTCCGGGCCCGGACGGATAGCCGCCGAAAGGACTAATAAATCAGGCCGAAGGATAAGAGGCGCCTTTAAATTTTGATCCAGAACCGTAACAACCAGCCTCCCCTGTTCTTCCCGGACCAGGGGTTTGGCCTCTGGTTCAAAACGGATAAATCGGACCCCGGCCTCCCGGGCCTGCTTGTAATAGATTTCTTTCCGTCCGTAAGTCCGGATATCCCGATACAATATAATGACCTCAGCCTTCGGGTTGAGTCTTTTGACCTTTAGGGCATTGGCCACAGCCGTCGAACAACAGACTCGGCTGCAGTAAGGATGGGCTTCTTCCCGGGACCCGACACACTGGATCATGACGATCCGTTTTCCTTCCCGTATTTTTTCAGGCAGCTGAAACAAAATTTCCTGGAAATCGAGCTGGGTTATTACCGAAGGATTCGATCCGGACAAATATTCCTCCGGCCGATATTCGGACCCGCCGATGGCGACGATCACCGCACCGTGATCCACCGAAATGCTTTCTTCCTTTCTGGAAATAGTACTGGTAAACTGCCCTACCGATCCTTTGGTTTCTATAACACGGCTTTGAAGAAAGATTCGAATTCGGGGATGAAGCGAAACCTGGTCAATCAGGCGCTTCACATAATCCTGCACCCCTGGCTCCTCCAGGGTCTGATGCAGCCGCCGGGCTTGTCCGCCCAAATGGTCGGACTGTTCGATCAGAAAAGTCTCAAAACCCTGATCGGCCAGATTGAGGGCCGCGGTCATCCCGGCCGCGCCGCCGCCGATAACCAGGGCCTTCTGGATGACCTCAACCGGAAAGTCTGCCAGGGGCTCCAGCAAAGAGGCCCTGGCCACAGCCATCCGCACCAGCTCTTTGGCCTTTTCCGTGGCCAGGAGCGGCTCCTGTTGATGAACCCAGGAACATTGATCACGGATATTGGCCATTTCAAAAAGATACTTATTCAATCCGGCTTTGCTCAGGGTGTCTTGAAACAATCCCTCATGGGTCCGGGGGGAACAGGAGGCGACAATAACCCGGTTCAATCGATTTTCCCGAATCACCTGCTGCATCTGTTCCTGACTGTCTGTGGAGCAGCTAAAGAGAAAATGATCGGCATAGACCACCCCGGGCAGGGTGTGAGCATATTCCGTGACTTGATTCACATCGACCACTCCGGCAATATTGATCCCGCAATGGCAAATGAGAATGCCGATCCTCGGTTCCTCTCCGGCAACGGACCGTTCCTCCGGAAAAGTCAATTCCCTGATCTGGGTGCCCCTGACCTCGGACAGCAAAGCCGCCGTTTCACCGGCCGCCCCGCTGGCCTGGGTAACGGTCTCGGGGATATCTTTGGGATCTTGAAAGACCCCGCCGGCAAAAATACCCGGTCTGGAAGTTCCGACACTGTTTAAGGAAGGATTTTGGCAGAAACCAAAACGATCGGTTTCCACCTTTAGCGTCCGGACCAGCGCCTTTGATTCCGAATGGGGGATCATGCCGACCGAAAGGACGACCAGGTCAAATTCCTCCTCTTGAAACTGATTGGCCTCATCGATATAGGAAATGATAAGGTTATGGGTCTTGGGATTTTCGGCAACCCTGGAAATCATGCTCCGCACATAACGGACCCCGTGCCTTATTTTAGCCTGTTCGACATAACGGTCAAAGCCTTTGCCCTGGGCCCGCAGATCGATAAAAAAAATAGTCGATTCGATCGAGGCCTCGTGTTCTTTGGCAATGACGGCCTGTTTGGTGGCGGCCATACAGCAGACCGAGGAGCAATAATCCTGATCGATGGAGGCATCCCTGGAGCCGACGCACTGGATCCAGGCTATTTTCCCGGGTTCCCGGCCGTCCGAAGGCCGCTGGATATGCCCCATAAAAGGACCGGAGGCGGAGAGAACCCTTTCAAATTCCAGACTGGTCAGGACATTGGGATAACGGCCGTACCCGTATTCACCCTTGAGGCGGGCATCAAAAATTTCAAAACCGGTAGACAGGATGACGGCCCCGACTTCCAGAGAGATCTCTTCCCCTTTCATGGTATGATCAATAGCCCCGGGCTTGCAGACCTCCAGACATTGATAGCACTCGGAGCAAATCCCGCAGGCCAGGCAGCGGGCCGCCTCTTCCCGGGCTTCTTCCTCAGTCATGACCCCGACCACTTCCTCAAAATGGGTCCGGCGGAGATCCGGATCCGTTCGATGGGGCTTATAGCGACGGGTTTTGTCGATTCCTGAGATTTCAGGTCCGGCCAACTGGAAGACCTTTTCCCGGTCTAAAGCCAAATCCTCTCCTTTTAAATAACGATCAATAGAAAGGGCCCCTTCTTTTCCCGCTGCCACGGCCTCAATGACCGTTGCCGGCCCTGAAACCGCATCCCCCCCGGCAAAAACCCAGGGCAATCGGCTCTGCAGGGTAAGCGGATCAACCTCCAAGGTCCCCATCCGGCTGACCTGAACAGCCGGGGGCAGAGTTAATGAGCTTATTTCCGGCTGTTGACTGATGGCCGTAATCACCCCGTCCACTTCTATCCGAAACTCCGATCCGGGAACAGGGACGGGCTTTCGTCGTCCGGAGCCGTCGGGTTCTCCCATTTCCATACGAAGGCATTCCACTGCCTTGACTTTGCCTGATTCATCACCGAGAAAACGAACCGGGGCAGTCAGAAAATGAATGACGACCCCTTCCTCCAGGGCCTCTTCTATTTCTTCAGCATAAGCCGGCATCTCTTCCCTGGTTCGGCGGTATAAAATCATACCCTTCTTAGCCCCCAGACGAAGGGCCGTGCGAACTGAATCGACGGCCACATTTCCGCCGCCGATCACCGCCACCCGATTCCCCAAAGGTTTCGGAACTCCCAGGGCCGTTCTTCGCAGAAAATCGACCCCGGACACAATCCCATCCAGTTCTTCCCCTTCGATATTCAGGCGCATTCCCCGGTGGGCCCCGACCCCGATAAAAACGGCCTTAAACCCCTCTTCACTCAAGATTTCCAGCGGGTGATCCGGCCCGACCGGAGCATTCAAATGAATGGTCACCCCCAGATTTTCAATGGCCTGTATCTCTCTTTGGACCACTTCCCGGGGAAGACGGTAAGCCGGTATGCCCACGGCCAGCATCCCCCCGGCCACCGGCAGGGCTTCAAAAATTTCAACCCCATATCCTTCCAGGGCCAAATAATGGGCGCAAGTCAAACCGGCCGGACCGGAACCGATCACCGCCACCTTTTCCGTTTTTTTTTCATTTTTTGGGGGAGTAACAATCGGCCCGCTTAATCGTTCATAATCGGCGACAAACCGTTTTAAGTCCCGTATGGCCAGAGGTTCACCCCCTTCACCACGCAGACAGTTTTCTTCACAAGGATGGGTACAGACATATCCGCAGATAAAAGGCAATGGATTTTGCTGCCGGATGAGGGCCAGGGCCTCTTTAAACTTTCCCTGGCCGATCAGCGCCACATAACCCTGAACGCTGATATGAGCCGGACAGGCGGCCTTACAGGGAGAGGTTCCGCGACGGTCTATGGCAAAAGCGGAAGGGACGGCTTGCGGGAAATGACGATAAATGGCTTTTCGGCGGTTTAATCCCTGATTAAAATCAGCGGGGATTTCTATCGGGCAGACATTAACGCATTCACCACAACCGGTGCAGACCACTTCTTTGACAAAACGGGGTTCCCGAAAAAGATCGACCTGAAAACGGCCGGGGTCCCCTTGAATTCCGGTTACCCGGCTGCGGGTCAGGATTTCAATATTGGGATGGCCTGCGACTTCGATCAACCGGGGGGAGATCATGCAGGTCGAGCAATCGTTGGTCGGGAAAGTTTTATCCAGCTGGGCCATAACCCCGCCGATGTTTTCACTCTGATCCGTCAGGTAAACCTTGAATCCGGTGTTGGCCAGATCCAGGGCCGATTGCATACCGGCGATTCCGGCCCCGACAATCAAGACCGATCCGATTTTGGCGGAAGGAGTTTGATTCATGACCGTCACAAAGAAGTTAAGGAATCAAGATTTCGATGATTAAAGCGAATTATCGTTATAAGGAAGGGGGGGGGGTGCCGCATATGGGTTTCCT
>CAZSTT010000014.1:0-2585 GCA_964609705.1 uncultured Thermodesulfobacteriota bacterium | reverse complement strand
TTAAAGCGAATTATCGTTATAAGGAAGGGGGGGGGGTGCCGCATATGGGTTTCCTTGAACCTTGAACCTTGAACCTTTAATCCTTAGAATTCTTGAATCGAGACCAACTCTTTAGAAGAGATAATCCCGAGGACTCATTTGCCAAGATAGGCGCGGCGGATTTTATCATCGGCCAGCAGCTCTTGGGACGGTCCTTCCAGGGCAACACATCCGGTTTCCAGAACATATCCGTATCGGGCTATCTGCAAAGCGGCCCGGGCATTTTGCTCCACCAGCAATATGGTCGTTCCTTGGTCGTTGAGGCGGCGAATTACTTTGAATATTTCTTGGACAAACAACGGGGCAAGTCCCATGGAAGGTTCATCCAACAGAAGGAGTTTGGGTCGGGACATCAACGCCCTGGCGATGGCCACCATCTGCTGTTCTCCTCCACTCATGGTTCCGGCCAATTGTTTGGCTCTTTTTCGTAAAATGGGAAATAAGGTGTAAATCCAATCCAGCTTTTCTTCGATTTCAGCCTTAAATTTTCGATTATGGTAGAGGTAGGCCCCTAAATGCAAGTTGTCCAATACGGTCAGATGAGAAAACAATTGTCGACCTTCCGGGACCTGGGAAATTCCCAGGGAGACAATCTTGGCCGGAGAAAAATGGTTAATGTCGGTCCCTTGATACCAGATGGCCCCCCCCGGTGATTGAATGACCCCGGATATGGTTTTAAGCAAGGTGGTCTTTCCGGCCCCGTTAGCCCCGATGATGGTAACGATATCCCCTACCCCCACCTTAATGGAGATATTTTTTAAGGCCTGAATGGTGCCGTAGAAGGCATTAATCCCTTCCAGGTTAAGCATACTCTATATCTCCACCCAAATAGGCCTCGATGACCAGGGAATCGTTCTGAACCACATGGGGAGCTCCTTCAGCGATCTTCTGTCCGTAGTTGACCACCACGATTTCATCGGAAACTTTCATGACCAGGCGCATGTCGTGTTCGACCAGAAGGATGGTGATTCCCTGGTCGCGAATGGAATAAATCAGCTCCGACAAACCGTCGGTTTCCGATTCGTTTAATCCGGCCGCCGGTTCATCTAAAAGGAGCAATTGGGGTCCGGTAGCCAGGGCCCTGAGGATCTCCAGAGTCTTTTGTTCTCCCAGTGGAAGGCTCCCGGCGGGAAGCTCCGCCTTGGAAGATAACCCGGCCCTCTCCAGCAACTGCAGGGAGTGTTCAAAAATCTCCGTTTCTTCCCTTTTCATGCGGGGTAGCCGAAGACCGGAGGCCAAAAGCCCGCTGGTAAACCGGCTGTGGCAACCCACCATAACGTTTTCCAAGACATTCATATTTCCAAAAAGTTCAACAGTCTGGAAGGTACGAGAGATACCGATCCCGGCCACATAATGGGGTTTCTGATTGGTGATGTCCTTTCCCTGAAAAACGATCCGGCCTCCGGAAACCGGATGGACCCCGGTAATCAGATTGAACAGGGTGGTTTTTCCGGCTCCGTTAGGGCCGATGACCGATTTGATTTGGCTGGATTCAACCTGAAAGGATAAATCGACGATAGCCATCAGACCGCCAAAGGCCTTTTTCAGATTATTGATCTTTAGAATGGGATCGGCCAAATTCAACGCTTTCTCTGCCGGAACAATTTCCGGAATAAAACCGGCGTGCCTTCCAGGATTCCCTCGGGCATGAATAATAATATGGCTAAAAGGATCGCCCCGTAAACCAGAATGTCATATTCATTAAAAACCCGTAGATATTCCGGAAGAAAAGTCAACAAGGAGGCCCCCAACAGGGCTCCCCAAATAGTATGGATGCCCCCGATGACCCCCATCAGAAGAAACATCACGGAAACCATCAGGCCGAAGTTGTTGGGAGAGATGAAGGAAACAAAGTGGGCGTAAAGACTTCCTGAAATAGAGGCAAAAACAGCGCTCAGGACAAAAACCTGAATTTTTAATAAGGATAAGTTGACCCCCATGGCATTGGCCGCGGTTTCGCTGCCGTGCATGGAACGCAGGGCCCGGCCGATCCGTGAGTGAATAAGGTTTAATGAAAAAAAGAGGGCCAGAAGGTTAATGCCCCAGACCAGGTAATAAAACCGGAGGCTGGAATTAAATTGAAAACTTCCCAGATGGACGCCCGGGATATTGGACATACCCGAAGGACCTCCGGTAAATTCAACCCACTCGTTGAAAATAATAAAAACAATCTCGCCGATTCCCAGGGTGGCTACCGCCAAATAATGCCCCTTTAAGCGTAAAGCCGGAATGCCAACAATGATAGCTACTATAATCGACAAGAGGATCCCGGCTAAGAAGGCCAGGTGGATCGAACAGCCGAAGTGGGTCGTCAAAACCCCGGTACAATAAGCCCCGATCCCGTAGAAGGCGGCATGTCCCAGAGAAATCTGCCCGGCATAGCCCATCAACAGGCTTAATCCCATGACGATCAGACCGTTAAGGCCCATGAAGATCAGGATACTGAGATAATAGTCGCCACGGACAAAAAAAGGAAGTGCGGCTACGGCGATGGTCAAGGACAGAAGTTTAAAATAGTTTTTTCTACCCATAGGCGAACCTTTAGT
>CAZSTT010000013.1:0-37078 GCA_964609705.1 uncultured Thermodesulfobacteriota bacterium | reverse complement strand
AGGGTTTCTGGCGAGAGCTTCATGCGGGAATCCAGGTGTTTCCATCCGGAAATTCAAATTTCCGGATGGAAACTAATTAAGACCACGCCAAAGGCCTCAGGGTTTTTCGTAAATTCTGGAGATCTTTTAGGTGAAATCCAAACTGTTATTATATCGGTCCGCAAGTCAAAAAACTGAAATCCTTTGTCTTAAATTCCTAGAAACACGATGGCTTACGGACCTTTTCCTGAATCGAAGTATTCGAACAGAAAAAAGTTTTCCTTGCCTTTCTTACTTAAAATGTTATTATTTTAACCGGTGGGCAATGATTAGCGGTCCAAATACCGGGGTTGAGACCTTGTCCCGGGGCGTCAGGGAAATCCTGATTATCAGGAGCGCCTTTTCAATTATAACGTTGCCTACCTTTTTCATTTTTAAGGAGGAATAAAACATGGCCAATCGCCAAGCCGTCATAAAAACCAATCAAGGGACCATTCGCTTTGAACTAATGGAAACGGAAGCCCCGAAAACAACCGAAAATTTTATCACCCTGGCGGGAAAAGGGTACTACGACGGGGTTATTTTTCACCGGACCATTAAAGGATTTATGATTCAGGGCGGAGATCCCACCGGTACCGGGCGAGGGGGCCAATCAGCCTGGGGCGGCCGTTTTGACGATGAAATCAATCCGGCTTCAAATCTCTATCAAAAGGGCTACCAAGCCGGAACAGTGGCTATGGCCAATGCCGGTCCCAATACCAATGGTTCTCAATTCTTCATCATGCATGTGAATTACCCCCTGCCACCCAACTATACCATCTTTGGACAGGTCACCGAGGGTCAGGAGGTGGTAAACGCCATCGCCTGCAGCCCGACAGATCCCAATGATCGTCCTGTTACCCAGGTCATTATGGAAAAAGTAACGATCGAATAAGCAGTGATGTTACCCCGTAAAGATCTGAGAAATCTGGCTATTATTGCCCACGTCGATCACGGCAAGACCACCTTGGTGGATGCCATGCTCTGGCAGAGTGGTGTCTTCCGGGAGAACCAGCAGGTGGTCGAGCGGGTCATGGACAGTATGGACCTGGAGCGGGAAAAGGGCATCACCATCATGGCCAAAAATACGGCCATCGTCTACCGAGGAGTCAAAATAAATATTGTCGATACCCCCGGGCACGCCGACTTCGGAGGAGAAGTGGAACGGACTCTGAACATGGTGGATGGGGTTATGCTTCTGGTGGATGCCACCGAAGGTCCCTTGCCCCAGACCCGTTTTGTTTTGGGCAAGGCCCTGGAGCGGAGGCTTCCCCCCATTGTGGTAATAAATAAGATCGATCGTCAGGACCGCCGGATCAAGGAGGTCCTGGATGAAATTTACGATCTTTTCATCGATCTGGAAGCCACTGAAGACCAACTGGACTTTCCGGTCCTCTATACCAATGCCCGAGCCGGCATCGCTTTGACCGATCCCGATGATCAGGGGCAAAATCTGACCCCTCTCTTTGAAGCCATCTTAAAGGCCATTCCGGCACCGGTTTGTGATCCGGAGGCCCCCTTGCAGTTCCTGGTAACCAATCTCGATTACAGTGACTATGTGGGTCGAATCGCTGTAGGAAAAATAGTCAGTGGTCATTTAAAACTAAAACAAGAGGTGGCTCTTCTTAAGGGCGGGGTGATGGCCGGCAAAGCCAGCCTCAGCCAGGTTTACTCCTATGAAGGACTCCACCGGGTGGAGCGGGACCTGATCGAAGCCGGCGATATCGCCGCGGTAGCCGGGGTGGATGATGTTTTTATCGGGGATACCCTCGGCGATCCGGAAGATCCCAGGCCTTTACCCAGCATCCTTATAGAGGAACCGACCCTGTCTATGGTTTTTTCCGTCAATACCTCCCCCCTGGCCGGAAAGGAAGGACGGCTCATAACCTCCCGCCACATTAAAGAACGCCTGGACAAAGAACTGCTTTACAATGTCAGTATCGGCGTTGAAGAGGCTGAACAGCGTGATTCCTTCAAGGTCAGTGCCCGCGGCGAATTGCAACTGGCCGTGCTGGTGGAGATGATGCGTCGGGAGGGTTTTGAGCTTTCCCTTTCCAAACCGAAGATCATTACCCGACAGATCGAGGGGAAGCTGATGGAACCCCTGGAACTGGCCGTGGTGGACATCCCGGAGGTCCATGTGGGTGTCGTCAGCGAGAAACTGAGCTCCCGACGGGGTCGAATGACCAAGATGATCAATCATGGTTCCGGCCGGGTCCGTCTGGAATTTGAAATTCCTTCCCGGGGCTTGATCGGTTTTCGAAGTCAATTCTTGACCGATACCCGGGGTACCGGGCTTTTCAACACCCTGGTCATCGGCCATACCCCTTATGCCGGGGCCATTCCCTCCAGGCCGAACGGGGTCCTGGTTTCCGACCGGCCGGGGAAAGCCGTGTCTTATGCCATCTTTCATCTTCAACCCCGTGGCGTTATTTTTGTTAACCCCGGAGATCCGGTTTATGCCGGCCTGATTGTTGGTGAAAATTCCCGGCCGGAAGACCTCCGGGTGAATATCACCAAAGAAAAAAAACTGACCAATATCCGGGCCGCCAATGCCGATGAAGCCTTACGCCTGGTTCCTCCCCGTCGATTCACCCTCGAACAAGCCATGGAATACATCAATGAAGATGAACAGGTGGAAGTAACCCCTCAGTCTATCCGCCTTCGGAAAACGAAAAGTCCATAAGGGAAACAGGCTTGGAGGGAATCTTGAAATCCTTCATTAAAATCAGGCTTGACTTTTTCCCATCTTCTTCAGGGAAACTCTTCTATTGATTTTCCTTCGGCCTTTTTTTCTTGCTCCTTGCCGTTTTTGATTTTATACTCCACTCACCAAACAACAAGTAACCGGTCAAGCCACCAGGGGCGTGATGCCCGCACAAGGAAGGCCGTGACACCACGAGCCAGTCGACTTCGTCGCCCTAATTAGTTTCCATCCGGAAATTCGAATTTCCGGGTGAAAACACCTGGATTTCCGGACGAAGCTCTCGCCAGAAACCCTTTTTCAATCGGTCGACTTCATCGACCTTAACAAAAGCTCGGCTAAGCCGAGCAGGAGGGTTCTGGCCATAGGTAATAGCCGGCAGCTGTGTGTTCTCTCATCCGGAAAGATCCTTTCCGGATGAGAACTAAATAGGAGGCTTCCCTTGGAAGCCGGACCGGTCGGTTCTGCCGACCTGAGAAAAGACTTCTGTACAGAAGCCGGATAAAAATAAGCCGGATCAACGAGTCGCTCAAACCCTTTTTCGGATTAACGATCCTGTTAAAATAGAGGAATCCCCATGCCTGATGATGGTCAATCCCAGCCGGAACAAGAATCATTTTCAGCTTCAGATCAAAAGACGACCAAAGAAATCCTGGCCGAAGAGATCAACCGTCACATCATTTCCAACCTGGGTGAAGAGATTTACGGTAAGAATCATTTTCGTTATTTCAATGGATTGGCCTACAGCCTCCGGGACCGGTTGATCCAGTCCTGGATTGATACCCAGCGCACCTACTACGACGGTCTGGTCAAACGGGTCTATTATCTTTCCCTCGAATTTCTCCCCGGCCGTTTCCTGATGAATTATTTGATCAGTATGGGCCTGGAGCAAAGCAGCCGGGAAGTGCTGGAAAAGATCGGCCTGGTCTTGGAGGACATTGAAGAGGTGGAATGGGATCCCGGTCTTGGCAACGGGGGACTGGGCCGACTGGCCTCCTGTTATCTGGATTCCATGGCCAGCCTCAAGGTCCCCGGTTACGGTTACGGCATTCTTTATGACTATGGCATCTTTTACCAGAACCTCGTCAATGGCTATCAGGAAGAAAGTTGCGACAACTGGCGCCGCCAGGGAAACCCTTGGGAGATTGTACGGCACGAGCATCTCTACGAGATCAACTTCAACGGCCGAAGCGAGGCCTACCGGGATGCCGAAGGATTTCAGCGCTACCGCTGGGTGGATACCGAAAAGGTCATGGCCGTCCCCTGCGATATCCTGATCCCAGGCTACGGCGGCGAGCATGTAACCAACATGCGGCTCTGGGCTTCCCTGTCGACCAGGGAATTCAACCTGACTGTTTTTAACCGCGGAGATTATGCCGGGGCCATGCATGAAAAAATTATGAGCGAAAACATCTCCAAGGTGCTCTACCCGGATGACCAGGAGGAGCAAGGCAAGGAATTACGGTTAAAGCAGCAATATTTCCTGGTAGCGGCAACACTCCAGGACATCCTGCGCCGGCACAAGAAGCAGCATGGCACGGTAAACGGATTGGCCGACTACAATGCGGTTCAGTTGAATGATACTCATCCGGCCATTGCCATTGCCGAACTGATGCGTCTTCTAATGGACCAGGAAAGACTGGACTGGGACCAGGCCTGGGAGATTTGCAACCGGACCTTTGCTTACACCAACCATACGGTCCTGCCCGAGGCCCTGGAAACCTGGCCGGTGTCCTTAATCGGCCGCTTGTTTCCCCGTCACCAAGAAATCATTTACGAGATCAATCATCGGTTTTTACAAGAGGTTGACATCCTTTATCCGGGAGACGGATTGCGTCGGTCCCGGATGTCCATCATCGCCGAGGGGCCGGAACGCCGGATCCGTATGGCTCATTTGGCCATCGTGGGCAGTCATTCGGTCAATGGTGTGGCCGCGCTGCACACCCAAATCTTAAAAGAACGCCTGTTCAGCGATTTTCATCAGTTCTATCCGGGTAAATTCAAGAACATTACCAACGGAGTTACCCCTCGCCGTTGGCTGTTGCAAGCCAACCCGGCCTTATCCCGACTCTTCACCAAAGCAATCGGTCCCGAATGGATGTTCGATTTAAGTAAACTTAAAGAACTCATACCCCTGGCCGATGATCCGGGATTTCGTCAGGCTTTTGCCGAGGCCAAGCTGGACAACAAAAAAAGGTTGGCTCGATATGTGCTGCGCAAACTGGGGATGGCCATTAATCCCCGCACCCTGTTTGACTGCCAGTTCAAAAGGATGCATGAATACAAACGCCAGATGTTAAATATTTTGCAGGTAGTGACCCGTTACAACCGCATCAAGGAGAATCCCGGCGGGTCCTTTGTCCCGCGTACGGTGCTCATGGGTGGAAAAGCAGCGCCCGGCTATTATCGGGCAAAACTGATCATCAAGCTGTTCAATTCCGTGGCGGATGTGATCAATAATGATCCTGAAGTTAAAGGCCGGCTTCGGATGCTTTTTTTACCCAACTACTGCATATCCCAAGCCGAGAAGGTCATTCCCGCCGCTGATCTTTCGGAGCAGATATCCACGGCCGGAATGGAGGCCTCCGGCACGGGCAACATGAAATTCTCCCTCAACGGAGCTTTAACCATCGGAACCCTGGACGGGGCCAATGTCGAAATAAGGGAAGAGGTTGGTGCTGAGAACTTCTTCCTGTTCGGACTGGGGGCTGAAGAGGTTGAACAGCTTCGCCAGGGAGGGTACAATCCGTTTCAATATTATCAGGGCGATCCGGAACTCAAACAGGTTATCGACCAGATCAGTTCCGGATTTTTTTTACCCAAAGAAAGCGCCCTATTCACCCCGATCGTAGACGCTCTGTTGCGGGAGGGCGATTATTTTTTGGTTCTGGCGGACTATCGAAGTTATCTGGACACCCAAGATCGGGTTGATGCGCTGTTCAGGGATCAGGAAGAATGGACCCGCAAGGCCATCCTCAACACAGCCCACATGGGTTATTTTTCCAGTGATCGTGCCGTGTTGCAATATGCCCAACAGATATGGGGAATTCAACCCCTGGGGAATTAACCTTCAGGCCACGCTTTTTAGTGGCGTAACACCACCAGCCGATCAGCTTCGCTGATCTAAGAAAGAGACATCCATTCGAAACCGGGACATGAAAATAGAACTCGTTGGGTGATGAACTCTATTTTCATATTAAAACGGCATGCCTCTTTGGGGCACCACGAAACATGAAAATGACCCGTAGGGGCGGGTTTGAAACCCGCCCCTACAAGGTCCCAATTGAGGTTAAGGGCGTTGAAAACATTATTTTTGCACTAACCTGTCCCAACGGGATGACCGCCAATCTGAGTAAAAAAACCACCCGCCCAATCCCGGGCCTGGGCGAAGAAACCCTTGACCAGATTGAGGTCCAGCAGGAGATTTCGGGTCAGAGAATCAAGAGCGGCCCAATCCCCAACCTCCAGGGAATCCAATAACTCAAACAGGGGTAGGTACTCATTATTAAGATCCTGCCGAAGGGCCGACTTCAGTTTAACTTCCAAGGGCAGCAGCTCAACAATCTTTTCCATGGGCAGTCCCAGTATGGTGTCCAGCAGGGAGAATAATCCCAGGAGAAAAAGGGTGTTCGGGTTATACCCCCAATAATCATACTCCCTGGCCAGCAGTTCCAAAAATTTTCCACGCTGCAGGGACAGGGCCGCCACTTCCCGGGGAACCTCCTCTTTGCCGGACAGATCAACAAATAACACGGCCTGCAGCCAGCTTTTAAGCTTGACCCAGCCGAGGATCATGATGGCCTGATCAATAGACTGGATGTTGTGTCGAAATCCAAACCAGGCGCTGTTCAGGTAAGACAACAGGCGAAAACTGATGGACACGTCGGAGAGAATAGCTTCGGCCAGGACCTTTACATCCGGGTCTTCGGTTTCAAGGATATGAAAAAGATTTAAACGCGTCACCTGGTTGGAACCAAGCTGGCGGCCCGGGACATATTCCGGTTTCTTGAAAAACGGGCCTTGAAAAAGGTTAAAGCCCTGGTCTTTGGCAGCCGAAAACTGTTCATAGGTTTTGACATCGCGCGCCAGCCACCGGGAGGAGGGTTGCCCCCCCCGGACCAACCAGGCCGGGTCGGGCTTTCCACAGGAGAGATCAAAAGAGAATATATCCCCCGGGGCACAGAACGCATCAGGCAGCGGCCTGTCGAACCGGACTTCCCAGGTTATCTGGTACCCATCCGTTCGAAGGGCCTGAAGAGCGGTCTCCAGACCGGGAGCCCGGACCCCTTCCCCGGCCAAGACCCGCACCACGCCGCTGGTGGACGGCAAGGCATAAGGAACCCCGGTCAGGATTCCGGTTTCGTCAAAGCCGACCATGATCTTCTTACCTCGTTCCATAGGCTCCTGCAAGGCCAGGTAAGTACTGGAGGAGAGGCCGACCGTGCTTTCCTGCTGCGGAAAGATTTCGTATAACCCCCCCTTTTCTTCTCCACCCAGCAGTTCATAACCCCAGATGCTGCGATGGGCATCAAGAATCGGTTGCTTGGTAAAAAAGACGGTAGAGGATCCTGATGTTTTATTTTCTTCAGTCATAGAACAATCCTTTAGCTTCTTCCCGCCGCAGCCTGGGCCTGCTCCCGGCAGGAATAAGTGTCAGCCCATACCCGATTCCGACCACGGCGCTTGGCCTCGTACATGGCTTGATCGGCCCTTTTAACCCATTCTTCTTTGGAAATGTCTGATTCCGGTTGGAGCCAGGCCAGTCCGAAACTCATCGTTACCTTGATCACCCGACTTTCATACGGCACATCCATGTTTTCGATTAATAGCCTTAACCGTTCAGCCACCACCAGGGCCTCGGGGAGAGGGGTGTTGGTTAACAGGATCCCGAATTCCTCCCCCCCGTGACGAGCGATAATATCCGAGTTTCTTAGAGAGTCTTTGAACCTTTGGGAAACGACCTGCAACACCCTATCCCCGGCCGAATGACCGAAGGTGTCATTGACCGATTTAAAATAATCGATATCGGCTATGATCAAGGTCAGAGAGGTCTGGTATCTTTTGGCCCGCTCGTATTCCCGAGTCAGGAAGTAATGAAAACTTTTGTAATTGAACAAACCGGTCAAGCCATCCTGCATGACTTCATTTTGGAGGGATTTTACCCGGTTCTGCTGGACGAGCATCTCTTGTAGAATGACGTCGGAAATTTGAATCAGATTCTGGCGGGCCATCTCAATAAGCTCCAGATATTCCTTTTCCTCCTTCAAGTGAATTTCAAACAATCCGGAGATCTCCTTGGTCTGCCGGTGGGCCTCTTCAATAAGATCATCCCCTTGAATTTGCTTGTCAAATCCCCAACGCTCCAGATAATTTTTCAAAATTCCCAGAGGAAGGGTTTTCCGGCTGCCGGAGAAATAGTCCACCACCTGGTTGGCCAGAAACAGCAACTTGCCCAGCAAACCCATGGGGTAGGCAAAAGTTTCCAACACTTCAGGAAGGTGATGGTTCTCGGCTGGTTCACGAAAAAAAACAGGAAGACCCCACTGTTTGATCAATACCCCGGTCAATTCCATATGAGTAAATCCGAGGATCTGTTTTTCCGCCTCATAAAAATCACATTGGGTATCCCTTTGTTTCTTAAGGACCAGATTATATTGCTTCGGGATGGCTTGGTTCAACCCCAGCCGGCCAATATCGTGAAGTAATCCGAGGGTGAAACTGTCTTCGGCTAGGGATGGAAGGATTTTCTTTGCCAGAAAGCGGCACACGACGGCGGCCATCACTGAATTCCTCCAGAACTCGGCGTAATTGAAATCATCCTCTCCGGGCTTCACCAAATGGAGCAGAGAAAAACTCAAGGCCACCTTTTTCACCGTATTAAACCCGAGCAACCTTACGGCGTGAGAGACAGAGGTGATTTCTACCGGCAGGGCATAAAAGGCCGAATTGATCAAACCCAGGATTTTACCTGAGAGAGGTGGATCCAGGGAGAGGATCTCCCCCAGGTCCTCCAGATTGGTGTTTTCATTCTTGACCGCTTCAAGAATTTTCAGCGCGATTCCCGGTAGGGTGGGCAGGTTCTCAGGGTGTTCTAGAATCTTTTTTAGCGGTGATGCGTTCAGGTCGAGAGAAGGCATTATTTAGGTATCCCCCTTTGGAATGCTCATTGGTCAATAGACTTCTTAAATTATTAATCCCAGGCAGTTAACCTGATCAGGTTTTATTCCCTATATCGGCATATTTTGTAAGAACTTTAAATCTCTAATACTTATTCCCTTAGCCGGATTTGGGGAGAACGATTACCCCTATGACTCAAACCAATAAAGTCAAACCCTCTTAAGTCCATTATTATCCACATTTTTCTTCTTGCCCCCCTCTCTTTCTTATTTTATACTCTAGCCATTCAATGATTTGAAACGCAGACCATCCCTATTAGTCATTATTAGTCATTACCTTTATTTCCGATTGATGGGACGAGTAATCTTAAAAGACGATACCAAAACACTCCCCTGCTATAGAAAAGAAGACTTGCGGGTTCAAAATAACCAGACAGACTACATCGGAGGTAAACAATGGATGGTCATGAGTTAGATGCAGCCACTTTAATGAAAGAGCTCTATAAAGCCCGGGAGACCATTCGTGAACTCGAGGAAAGGACAAGGTTTATCCTTGATTCCATTCACGCCGGAATTATCATCGTCGAGGCAGAAACCCATCATATTGTTGATGCTAATCCGGAAGCCTTAAAATTAATGGGAATTTCGAAAGATCAGGTGGTCGGCAGAATCTGCCATAACTTTATTTGTCCATCCGAGATCGGAAATTGTCCCATTACGGACAAAGGTCAACCGGTGGATAATTCCGAGCGGGTCTTGTTAACCCTTGACGGAAAAAAAATTCCGATCTTAAAAACCGTGGCTTCAGTCAACTTCAATGGCCAAAAACACCTTCTGGAAAGTTTTCTGGATATTACCCAACTGAAGCTGATGCAGAACAAGTTAGAAATCCTGGCTACCACCGATCCTCTCACCGGCACTTTTAACCGCCGGCATTATATCGAAATGAGTGAAAAAGAAATTGATCGTGCCCGGCGATCAAAAGCCCCCCTTTCAATAGCTATGATTGATATTGACAACTTCAAAAAGGTCAATGACCTCTACGGGCATTCGATTGGCGATCTTGTTCTTAAAGAATTGGTTGCCATCATCAAAGATAATCTACGGACCTATGATATTTTAGGCCGAATCGGTGGAGAGGAATTCGCCGTCACAACGGCGGATTGTACCCTTCAAGAGGCGTATTCCCTATTGGAGAGGCTCCGGGTAAAAGTCGCGAATCATGTTATTCAGGCGGATAACAAAGAAATCAGCATAAAAATAAGTATAGGAGTTTCAGAATTCTCAGGCAACCGGGAAAATGTAGAATCAATATTACAGCGGGCGGATCAGGCGCTGTACCTAGCCAAGAATCTCGGGAGAAACCGGGTTGAAAAGCTATCGGTAACCGGGTCTTCTTTAGAGCAGCCGTTGATCGAATAATTGGTGCAAGCCCTTATGGCACGGGAGGGATCTTCCGTATTAAGTTGTCTTCCGTTACGTCGCTACCTGCCGGGAAGTATCTCTTTCGGGTGGTGCCTTCTTATCCAAATCAGTTCTTCCCTTTATTTCGAAAACTTCTAAAGTTTCTCAAAAAAACTTCCGATTAGACTTCAGAGGGAGAGATGCCTTCGCTTTCGGATCTTTCTAAAGCCAATTCCATGCCGGGCTTATCTCCAGGATAATTAAGGTGCTAGAAGAGATGGTCCCCTTGGCCTTTATTCAAAAAAGAATGACACCCCATCCCAACCCTTCATTGGACGGGCTTAATTATTGGCGGGAACGGATTTTGGACGCCGTCTTGATGGTTGGAAGCGGGTTAAGTCTGCTGGCCCTGGCTCCCGCCATTTATTTAGCCCTTACCCGTCAATTGTGGATCCTGCTCATCAACGCTGGTATCTCTTTGACCCTGCTGGGCTTTCTTTTGTTTGGCCCCCGCCGGAATCTGAGACTCCGGGCTATGATTACCTTGTCCATTACTTTCTATGTGGGGGTAATTATTATCCACCAGGTTGGCTTCTTAAGCGGAGGCACCGCCTGGCTGTTTTGTTTTTCGGTCTTATCCGGGGTTTTGTTGGGCTTAAGGGCCGCCATCACGGCAACCCTGATGAATGGGGCGGCCTTAGTCATTCTTGCCTGGTTCACCTCTTCCCAGAACTTGATCGAACAGGAATTTATAAATTCCCTGCCCCGTTCTCTCACGGCAGGGGCCAATTTTCTTTTTTTAAACATTGTTTCAGCGGCCTCGGTGGCTACCTTGGTCAACGGGCTTCAAAACCTGAACCGGCAAGCGGAACAAGCCACCGCCGACCTGCAGAAGGAAAGAGAAGTGTTGATCTCGATCAAGGAAAAGTTGAAACAGGAGATTGAAATTCGTCATCAGTCTGAGAAGGCCCTTCAGAAGAGGGAACGTCTATACCGCACCCTGACCGAAAATATCAAGGATGTCATCTGGACCTTGGATCTTAATTTGAGATTTACTTATGTCAGCCCGTCCACAGAGGCCATACAGGGTTGGACGGCGGAAGAGATGCTTAAATTGGATCTGAAAGAGATTGTGGTGCCGAGCTCTTTGAATCAGGTCTATGAAATATTCCAACAGGAAATAGTGGAGGTAGCCCGAACCAACTGGTACAGCCGGGCAACAACCTTGGAAGTGGAATTATATCATAAGGATGGGACCACGGTCTGGGCCGAAGTGACCGCCTCCTTTCTCCTGGACGAAAACGGACGGCCCATGGGCATACTCGGTGTTACCCGGGATGTCACCGAACGGAATAAATCCCAGCGTGAAAAAGAAAGACTATTGGAAAGACTAAACCAGTCAAAAAAAATGGAAGCCATAGGCCAATTGGCCGGAGGGGTGGCCCATGATCTAAATAATGTCCTGTCCGGCATCGTCAGCTATCCCGATCTGCTGCTTTGGGGGCTCCCCGCGGAAAGCCCTCTGCGAAGGCCCATTGAAACCATCCAGGAGTCCGGGAAAAAGGCGGCGGCCATTGTCCAGGACCTGTTGACCCTGGCCCGACGGGGCGTATCGGTGTCAGAGGTTGTAAAAATGAACGAGGTTATCCAGAATTATCTGATTAGTCCGGAGTTTCAGCGGATGAAATCCTTTCACCCCTTGGTGACGGTAACCATCCGGTTGGATCCTAAACTTCAAAATATCATGGGCTCCCCGATTCATTTGTCGAAAACGATTATGAATCTCGTTTCTAATGCCGCTGAATCCATGCCCAAAGGGGGGGAGATCATGCTTACCTCTCATAATACCTACCTTGACCGACCGGTCAACGGATACACCGAGATTCGGGAGGGAGAGTACACGGTTATAAAGGTGGCCGATATGGGAGTCGGGATCTCACCTGAAGATATTTCCCGGATTTTCGAACCGTTCTATACCAAAAAGAAGATGGGTCGGAGTGGAACGGGATTGGGAATGGCCGTCGTCTGGGGGACGGTTGAGGACCATCAGGGATATATTACTATCCAGAGCACTCTGGGGAAAGGAACAACGGTTACCCTCTACCTGCCCGGGACTCGTGAGGATAGGATTCCCACGACCAAAGCCGACTCGGTCGATCTTTACCGAGGTCAAGGTGAAACGATTCTGGTGGTTGACGATTTAAAGGAACAGCGGGAAATCGCTACCCGTATCCTGAACCAACTCGGCTATAGGGCTAAACCCGCAATCAGCGGCGAGGAAGCCATTCACATGATCCGGCAGGAAAAAGCAGATCTGGTTGTTTTGGATATGATTATGGATCCAGGGATGGACGGGCTGGAAACCTACAAAAAGATCCTTGAAATTCATCCTCTACAGAAAGCAATTATCGTCAGCGGGTTTTCGGAAACGGATCGGGTGAACAGGGCGCAGGCCCTGGGGGCCGGAAGTTACGTCAGAAAACCTTATGTCATAGAAAAATTGGGACAAGCCGTCAGATTAGAACTGGATCGCGCCTTATGAATGAGTGAGCATAGTGGTTGGGAAAGAATTAAACTTTATAAATTGACTGCAAAGTGTTTAAGTTTTTTTTCTGAAAAGAAAGGAGAATCCGGTGATTACTAAATACTGTAAATATGTTTCGCGAGGGATATTGTTATCTATTTTCTTGGTCGGAATTTCTTTTGGTTATACCATTAATGACCTGACTGGTGACAGGGTTGGCGGTATCGGTTTTGAAGCCTATGGAATTGATATTAATATATCCGATCCTTCCCAAATAATCTTCAGTTTGTTCACCAATTATCCCCGGGGAGGTATTACGGTGGGTTCATGGGCTACCTTTTCCGGTGATTTAGCGATTGACTTACCAGGCGGTCCATCCTATGAATACGGAATCGCTTTAACCGATCATAACGGCATTGTTGCCGGAAATGTATATAATGTTACTAATTGGAATTTATCCAATTCATATGCTCCAGGCGGTTACAGTTATAATAAAAACCAAATGGTAACCATCGGCACCGGGATCGATATCGGGGATGCTGCCATTTCCTGGAATACAATCGGTTCCAATCCCCTTTATCGAATTGACGTTGCCATAGCCAGGGATTTAATCCCTGTGGATATTATTGGGCTCCACTGGCCGGTGGCTACCTGCGCCAATGATTATGTTGATGGCACTCTATCGGTTCCCGAACCAATTACCCTGCTCCTTCTTGGTTCGGGGCTTTTGGGTCTTGTTGGGATTAGGAGGAAGTTTAAAAAATAATGGCAATCCAAATGGTCCCCTTATTTGAAAGGTGGAAATGCCCTCCCGTCCTTCCGCCTGGGAGAACATAGAGCCGAAAATTCAAAAACCCGCCGGCAGGTAAATCCTGGGAAATTATTTTACACTTTTGCGAAATTGATTTTCTTCCCTTTTTATGAAAACATTTACCGATTTTTGGAAAAAGGAACTCTCCGATTTTGGAAAATGTTTTCCCATCCCCTTCTTTCTCCGGGGGAAAACTATAACCATCTGATATTTTTCATATTAAAAAAAAATAAGGAATCATAAGCTTTTTCCATAAGGCTTTAGGGCGCATTTGATCTTAGTATTCAGAAACCAATTCTCCGACCCGCGACGGATCGTCGTGTCACGCCCCTGAGGGGGCACGACAGTTTAATCAGAGACCGATGGCCGTGGCTACGATTTCGCGCTGGTAATCGCTGTCGCCGAAGGCCTGGGATCCCGCCAATGCCCGCCGATAGTAGAGGTGGATATCGAACTCCATAGTGAAGCCTATGGCGCCGAAGATCTGATGGGCTAGCAATGTCACCCGCCGGGCGGCGTCCCCCACCCAGGCCTTAGTCATCGCGGCTTGTTTGGCTGCTTCAAAACCCTCGCTGATCATCCAGGCGGACTCATAGGTAAGGAAGCGCCCGCTGTCCACATCGGAAAGCATGTTCGCGCAATAATGCTGTATCGCCTGAAAACTTCCGATGGGTCGCCCGAACTGGACTCTTTCCTTGGCGTAGTTGACGGCCATCTCCAGTGCCGCCTGGGAATGCCCCACGAGTTCGGCTGCTTTGGCCACGGCCGCCTTTTGTAAAACATCCGTCACAATGGTCCAACCGCAATCCAGTCCGCCCAGGATGCTGTCTTTGCCTGCTTTCACATGGTCGAAGACGATTTCCGTCTGCTTATCCCCGGCCAGGGTCTTGAGCAATGACGTCTTGATCCCCGGTGCCTTCCCATCCACAATGAAGAGGGTGATCCCGTCCTCGGGATCGGCTCCGTCTTTCGTGCGGGCGACGCAGAGGATATAGTCCGCCAGGTGGGCGTCGGGAACGAAAAGCTTAATACCGTTGATAAGGTACCCCTCTCCATCGGGTGTGGCCGTGACCGTGACCGAGGCGGCATCGTATTGGCCGCTGACCTCGGTTAGGGCCATGGTCAAGATCTTATTACCGCCGGCGATAGCGGGCAGATAGAATTCCTTCTGCTCTTTCGTACCGGCCTTAAGAATCGGCAGCGCCCCCAGGACCATGGTCGAGAAAAAAGGACCGGGCAGAAGGTTGTACCCCATCTCCTCCAGTAGTACAATCAAATCGATAAAACTGCCCCCGCTGCCCCCGTATTCTTCCGGCAGGATGGAGCCCATCCATCCCAGATCTGCCATTTTTTTCCAAAGTTCGAGGGAGAAACCCGTCTCACTCTCATCCAGTTCCTTCGTCCTTTTTTTCGGACATTCTCTGGCAAGGAAACTATGGGCCGATTTTTTCAATATTTCCTGTTCCTGAGTAAATCCCAGATCCATATCTTCCTCCTTAATAAATGATTACAGCTATCATTGGTCTTATTTATTTTCCCCGGGGTAGCCCCAGTGCCCGCTGAGCGATGATGTTGCGCTGGATCTCGTTTGTCCCGCCCCCGATACCTATGGACAGGCAACTCAGCAACAGCCTTTCAATCTTGCCCAGCTCCACGGTCCACTTGGAATCCCGTTGCAGTTGCGCATAGGGACCGAGGACGGCCAATCCCACCTCGGCCTGATTTCGCAAGACTTCACTTGTTTTCATGATGGATATGGACGCTTCGTAACTGGGATGAAGCCCTTTACCGTACATCCAGGCCACCCGGTAGGCGAGCACTTTAGCCACTTCCATTTCCACAGCGATCTGGGCGATCTTTTGACGGATGTGGGAATCTTTGTTGATATTTCGTTTCTTGGCGACATCGATAAACACTTCTAATGTTTTTGCAAAACCCGCGGCCCCGCCGCTGGGTGAACGTTCATGGTCCAGGGCGATCATCAGCTCGTACCACCCTTTGTTCTTTTCCCCCACCAGATTCTTCCCGGGAACGCGGACATTATCAAAGAAGACCTCGTTGAAGGAATGCCTTTCCAGCAAGTTGATGATGGGGTTGACCGTGATGCCTGGAGATTTCATATCGACGACGAACATGCTGACCCCGTCGTATCGGCGCGCGGCATTCGGATCCGTTCGGGCGGCCAGCCAGCAGTAGTCGGAATAATGGGCATAGCTGGTCCATATTTTTTGTCCGTTAACGAGGTAATCGTCTCCATCTCCAATAGCCGTTGTCTGCAAGGCCGCCAGGTCCGATCCGGCATTGGGCTCGCTGTATCCGAGGCAGAAGACGATTTCGCCGGTCGCTACCCCCTTGACGTACTTCTCCTTCTGTTCGTCATTGCCAAAAAGCATGATGGTCGGGCCGACCCATCCGACCGCGATGGAGGTCTCTACGCCGATCGGCGCATCGGCCCGGGCCAGTTCTTCGCTCAGGACGAGCTGTTTGCCAACGGACATCTCGGAACCGCCATATTGTTTCGGATATCCCGGCGCCAGCCAGCCCTTCTGCCCCAGCTTCTTCTGAAATTCTCTTGAAATCGCCCAGGATTCTTCGGTTTCCTCCCAGATGCCCGGCCCGAGATCGTACCAGCGCTGGGGGACCTCCTGTTTGATCCATTCGCGGACCTCTCTTCTGAAGGCCTCTTCCTCTTCGGTAAATCTGAAATCCATCGCTGCCTCCCTTCACTGAAAGTTATGAATGTTAAATCCCGCACCGCCGACGGGCCATCGTCAGATTCCATATCGCTTCCTGAGTCAGACGGCCTGAATCTCCTTCCGAGCATTTAAATCTCCCGGGGGAATCCAGGGAAGCCTGAAAAACTGTTACTTGGAAATGCTGGTCATAAAAACAAAAAAGGACCTAATCCCCTTGGAATAGCGGGATTAAGTCCTTGATTTGCATGGTAGGCACGAAGGGATTTGAACCCTTGACTTCTACCGTGTCAGGGTAGCGCTCTCCCCCTGAGCTACGTGCCTGTTTGACTATTCTTTTAAACAATTTTGATTGTTAGGTCAAGCAAAAACCCTTCCTTTTTTTTATACCTGATAAATCGGCATCCCCAAATCCCCGACCCTGTCCGAGGAATAATTCCAAATGATCAAGTCAAAATCTTCAGGCCGGTATAGAGATAATGGAAACCTGAAAAGATGGTAAAAATCAAGGTCGTTAAAACCAGCCCTTGTCTCACCCAATCGCTAAATTGAACATAGCCGGAAGAAAGGACGAGTAATATCAACAACAACTGAAAGACCGTGGTCATCTTGCTGTATAAGGTCGGTTTCATTTCCACCTCGATTTGACTGAAAAACAAGATTCCCACTCCCAGGACAATCACCACATCCCGGCTAATGACAATCACTGAAAGCCAAACCGGGATTTCTTTCATGATCGCCAGGGTGATAAAGGCCGTGGACAGCAGCAGTTTGTCGGCGATGGGATCTAACAAACCACCCAAGCGGGTCTTTTGCGAAAACCATCGGGCCGTGAACCCATCCAGTCCATCGGTCACCGCAGCCCCGGCGAATACCCATAGGGCCTGCTTGAAGGAACCATTGATAAGCAGGATGGCGAACCAGGGAATCAAAACGATTCGAATCAGGGTTAAGAAATTAGGAATGGACATGGACTTATGATTTATCAAGAAATTCGTGGATTGTAAATTGAATTTTATCAAATTCTTTAGGAGAAAACCAGCTTAAGTTGGCTTCTTTCTTCAGCCAGGTCATTTGCCTCTTGGCATAACGGCGGGTATCTCTTTTTAACAGGCCAAGGGCCTCTTCTAAATCCAAGTCTCCCTTTATGACCCTGGTTAAATGGCGGTACCCCAAGGATTGCATAGGTTTTAATTCGGGGGAATATCCTTTTTCCAAAAGTCCCCGGACCTCGGCCAGAAAGCCCTTGGTCATCATTTCGTCAGTCCTGATATTAATCTTCCGATAAAGGGCCTCTCGCTCCAGAGAAAGGCCGATCCAAAGGATGTCAAAATCAGATTCGGCCTCCGCTCGCCACTGCTGCCACTCCGAAATGGGACGTCCGGTCAACTCCAGCACTTCCAGTGCCCGGATCAGTCGAAAGGTGTCCCGGGGATGAATTCGGTCGGCAGCCTTGGGATCAACTTTATTTAGGGTGGACCACAGAAATTCGGGACCTTGGTCGGAGGCGGCTCGCTGCCATCGTTGCCTGATCTCGGGCTCGGGTTTGGGACAGGGGAAAATCCCTCTTTGCAAGACCCTTAGATACAGACCGGTCCCCCCAATAACCAGAATCGGTACCCCGCGGAGATGGAGTTTTTCAATCACCGGCTGAGCCCGAACCCTGAACTCAGAGACATTAAAGGGCTGGTCCGGATCGAGAATATCAACTAGATGATAGGGGACTTCCCTTTGTTCCGACCGGTTTGGTTTAGCCGTGCCAATGTCCATATAGCGGAATACCTGCATGGAATCGGCATTAAGAATTTCTCCGCCCATCTCCCGGGCCAGTTGATGGCCAAGTCCCGATTTCCCGACTGCCGTCGGTCCGGTGATAAAAATTAGTTTTGGACGCAGCCTCATTCAGGTTGGTTGGGTCTGTTCGATCTATCTGGTTTATTGGGTCAGTTTGCTCAAGCAAAAGGCAAGGGACATAGAGCCTAGGGCAAGAGAAATTTTTATAGTCGGTTTGTCTAGAATCCTTAAACCCTACTATGCTCTTTGCTCTTTGCCGTCTTCCGTTTTAACTCATCTTCGTTTGAATCTTTTCTCAATCTCTTCCCAGGAAAACAGGATCCACAGCGGACGTCCATGCGGACAATGAGAAGGCGACTCCACTTGATCCAATTGATTCAATAAGGTCTTAATTTCTTCCGGACTCAGCACCTGTCCGGCCCGGATCGCACTATGGCAGGCCAGGAGTTTAATCATGGATTGGGAGAAATCCTCAGGCCTGATGGACTGGCTTCCTGTTTTCATTTCTTCCAGGATTTCTTTTAAAGCGGCTTCTCCCTGTCCTGAATTCAGACCGGCCGGCATAGCTTTAATCCAGACAGTGTTCCCGCCCGCCGAAGCGATCTCAAATCCAAAGGCCTCCGTTTCCGAAAATATCGTATTCAGATCGATGGACCATCCCGGAGGCAGCTCCACCAGAATGGGAATGATTAAATATTGAGACGAAATCCCTCCGGCCTGCCACTGACCAAGGTATCGTTCATAAAGAACCCGTTCGTGAGCGGCATGTTGATCGATCAGGATCAGCCCCTGGGGCATCAAGGCCACCAGATAGGTTCCCTGAATTTGGCAAAGGACCGATAACTGAGCAAATCCCCCTTCTTTCTCTCCTGGAGGGCCCAGATCCGAAACTGGATCGATCATCGATGTCTTTTGATCCAGTGAACTATCGAAATTTTCAGCAGCCCAGGGAATTGAATCCGATTTCCGGCTTAAAGAGGTCAGGAATGGAGGCAGGTCAGATTCTTTGAAAAGAAAAGGTTGGGCCGAGACCGGGGACCAGGTGGTTGGGTAAATTCTTTTTTCCCTCTCCTCCGGCCTGGGGACATAGCCTTTTAAGGCCTGTCCGATAGCCTTTCCGACTAAAGTTTGAATCCAGGTTGTTTGACTGAAGCGCACCTCCTGCTTAAAGGGGTGAATATTGATATCGATCAGTTCCGGAGGGACCTCCAGCCAAAGGACGGCGGTGGGGAAACGCCCGGAAGGGATCATACCGGCATAAGACCTCAAAACCAGGGGATACAAAAGCGGACTGCGCACCCATCGTTTATTGACGACAAAGGCGATGTTTCTGGAGGTATTTTGCTGGTTGTGCGGCGGAGAGATAAAACCATAAATCCGGACCTGATCTTCGTTCAAATCCACAGATAACAATTCATTCGTCTTTTCCGATCCCCACAAATCCTGCAAACGAAGCAATAACTCCCGGGCAGGAAAAAGCTGAAAAATCTTTTTTCCATTGTGGGTCAGTTCGAATCGAAGCTGAGGGAAACCCAGAGCCACCCGTTCGAAGGCCATCTGGATCTGATTCCACTCCATCCTCGGGCTTTTCAAAAAAGCCATCCGCGCCGGAGTGTTATAAAAAAGATCGAGCACCTCCACCGTGGTACCGGAGGCCCCACCCATTTCCTCCAAACTTATTTTTTTACCGCCCCAAATCTCCAGGCGATGACCGGACAAATCCTTTTGGGGGGTGGAAAGTATCGTCATTCGGCTGACCGCGGCAATACTGGGCAGGGCTTCTCCTCGAAAGCCCATCGACTTTAAAGATATGAGATCGGCATATTCTCTGATTTTACTGGTGGCATGCCGCTCTACGGCCAATACCAGGTCTTCCTTGGTCATACCCCGGCCATTATCCGTGACCCGAATGGAAGACCTTCCCGACTGGAGAATATCCACCTGAATATCGGTAGCTCCGGCGTCAACGGCATTCTCCAATAATTCCTTGACTACCGATGCGGGTCTTTCAACCACCTCACCGGCAGCGATCTGATTGATCAAGGATTCAGGAAGAATTTGGATTGAACCGCTCATGTCCTAAGTTATCGCTTATTATTTCACTCTGAATTTTCTTTTCTATATAACACAAGCCTCCATGATCGGCTATGAGTTTTTCTATGAAATCATTCGGAAGGCGACATTCTAAATTTTCAAACAAAATCCTTGATTTCCTTTCAAGTCATAAGGTAACGTTTTCGGTAAGGAGGGCTGGTCAGGTTCTTCTTACTGGGCCTCTGCTGAAAGAAACGCCTTCTTCCGCAGCAGAGGCCCGAATTATTCCCAAATTACCTCTCCCGCCGGAAATCATAATTTCCAAAGGGAAAATACTTAATACTTAAGAGGGAGGTTTAGCTGGCATGAAACCTGAAGAGGAAATGGTCCTGAAAGTGACCAAGGAAATCGTGATCAAGTATATTGAGATCGGGCGCTTGCCCTTAACCAGCTTTGACGAAGCCTTTAAATCTGTTTATTCTACGGTTCAAGAGACAATAAAGGCCTCGACTTCCCAATAATAGAAAACACCCTGCGAAAAAAAAATTTTCTCGTCCAGGTATTGGGGCACCTAAGTCATTCCTTTCATCGCGGAAATTCCTTGCTGAAGCCCCGGGGCTATGACCCTTCCCTAATTATTAAAAGAGAGACCTTTGAAAAACATTCAATTTTGTTCAAGGTCAAGGAAGATGATCCCGCCCAAGGCGGGATTAACCACGGGCATACATTTAGTATTGCGAGGATTAAAATTTGAGTCTACCGCAGAGAATGGTCAAAAGGGGATGTTTTTCAGGTCTCTATAAAGGACCTTCCGCAGGAACAATCCCCGGGCCGGGGCCATTTCACCGGCCTGCGAACGGTCTTTGGAGTTTAGGATCTCTTCCAGCTCTTTGATGGAGATTCTTTTCAAACCGACCCGCATCAAAGTCCCCACCATGTTTCGAACCATATGCCTTAAAAAACCATTAGCCATAAACCTCAACTTGAAACTGCCCCACGGTCCGGGAAGAAGAATAGCCTGATAAAGGTTGCGCACCGAATGGGAAACCTCGCTGCCCTGTGATTGGAAACTGGAAAAATCATGCTCCCCGGCCAAAAGGGACAAGCCCCTTTTTATCAAATCCAGATCAACCGGGGCAGGTAAAAAACAGATATAGTGGCGAAAAAAAGGGGTTGGGGGCGAATGATCGCAGATCAAATATTCATAAACCTTAGCCCGGCTGGAAAATCGGGCATGAAAAGTCGGTTCAACCTCTTCGACCTGGCGGATTAAAATATCCTTGGGCAAAAGGGCGGTTAGAGCCGATTTTATGGTAGCCGTCGGCATCAGGGAAGCCGTCTTGAAGCTGGCCACCTGCCCCCAGGCATGAACCCCGGAATCCGTCCTTCCGGCCCCGTGCAGAGAAACCGGCTGTTGCGTTATTTTGATCAGAATATTTTCAATGGTCCCCTGAATGGTCGGGCTCTCTTTTTGTCTTTGCCAGCCCTGATATTGGGTACCGTCATAAGCAATCAAAAGTCGAATGTTACGTTCCATTAAGGTCATGGTGTTTTGGGGGTCTATTTGTTTTTTGAGTCTCTCTGGTTCTGAAGAAAAAAAAAGGGAAGCTTTTTGGGCCCCCCTTTTAGGTTCGACTATTTTTTTTGTAAAGGCTTAACGCTTGGAATACTGGTAACGTGCCCTGGCCCCTTTTTGACCATATTTTTTCCGCTCTTTAACCCTGGAATCCCTGGTGATAAAACCGGCCTTCTTCAAAACCGTTCGCAGTTGAGGGTCATAAACCAGTAAGGCCTTGGTGATTCCATGTTTAATAGCCCCGGCCTGCCCGGAAAGACCCCCGCCGGTAACATTGACCAGGATATCAAATTTACCCATGGTCTCGGTCAGTTCCAGAGGTTGTAAAACTATCATTTTAGCCGTTTCCCGGCCGAAATACCGGTCTATGGGACGACCGTTAATCGTTATTTGTCCTGCCCCCGGTCTTAACCAGGTACGGGCGATAGCCAGTTTTCTTTTTCCTGTTGCGTAAAATTCTTTATCTGCCATATTCCCTTCCAAATTCTTAATCACCTGCGAGAAAGCACCCTCCAGTGGTGTTTTTTCAATTGCAGTTTAAGATATTAATACAGGTTGCTGGGCCTCATGGGGATGAGCAGCCCCGACATAAACCTTTAATTTTTTGTTTAATTTTCGACCCAGGCTGTTTTTTGGCAACATTCCCTTGACTGCCTGACGAAGGAGTTCTTCAGGTTTTTTCTCTTTTAACTTTTTGGCGGTAATGGATTTAAGGCCTCCGATGAACCCGGAATGATGATAATAGATCTTTTGATCCATCTTTTTTCCGGTCAAAATAACTTTTTCGACGTTGACTACCACTACAAAATCTCCGGTATCGGCATAAGGGACAAACCCGGGATTATTTTTCCCTCTCAGCCGCTGGGCCACGTCGGAGGCCAATCGGCCCAAAATTTTTCCCTCGGCGTCAAAAAGACACCAGTTCCGGTTTATTTCATTCTTTTTTGGTATGTAGCTTTTCATTGTTCAGTAACTCCATAATTTAAAAAGACTAAATTAGTTTAAAAACCTGTTTTTGTCAAGAAAATTATTAAGGACCCTTGAAAAATTTTGGTTAGTAAGATATATTTTCCCCATGAACTCTTTGGAGGCTTTCCTCTGTGGAAGAAAATAAAATCATAGATCTTGAATCTCTCCAAAACTCCCTCGCTTATTTTTTTAATAATATCTCCCTATTAAGACAAGCGGTGACCCATCGGTCTTTTGTCAATGAACACGCGGGCCGGGAAGCGAAACACAACGAGCGACTGGAATTCTTAGGTGATGCCGTCCTAAATTTATCCCTCAGTACTATGCTTTTGGACCAATATCCCGATCTCCCTGAAGGTCATCTTTCCAAAATTCGAGCCAGCCAGGTTAACGAGAAAAAGTTGGCCTCCTTATCCCGGCAATTGGGATTAGGGGCCTACCTGTTGATCGGCAAGGGGGAAGAAGGGACCGGAGGGAGGGAAAAGTCGTCTCTTCTGGCCGACACCTTTGAAGCCGTTTTGGGGGCCATCTATCTGGATGGGGGTTTTAATGCGGCCCTGTCTTTTATTGACCGCCTCTTTCGGTCTCAGTTTAAGGATACCAAACCCTTTTCCACGCAAGACTTTAAAACCCTTTTGCAGGAATACTGTCAGGGAATACTGAAAACAGTCCCTGATTATAGAGTCTTTCGGGAAGAAGGACCGGATCACAAAAAAATATTTTTTATGGAAGTCATCATCCGGGAAAAAGTTATTTCCGTTGGAAAAGGAAAGACCAAAAAAGAAGCCCAGCAAAAGGCGGCCGAAAAGGCCCTGTTCCAATTGGAAAAAGCCTCTCCAGCCTTGAGGCCCCTTTAAAAAAACGACAGGATTAACAGGGCTTATCTGTTCTACCCAGGCTCCGGAGGACCCTGAGCAGCTTCGATCCGCTTCCAGCGGGGTAATCCGCGGAATAATTCGATTGTTGCCTTTTTCCCGAAGGGCAACAAAGATCAAGATAATCCTGTAAATCCTGTCTATTGGTCGATCAAAACCCTTTTAAAGCGGCAAATCGATCTCTATGGTAAGCGGCATCGCCAAAGGTCATTTCCGCGGCTCTGGCCCTCTTCATAAAGAAACCGGTATCCTCCTCATCGGTCATTCCGATTCCTCCCAACATCTGCACCGCTTCATTGGTTACCAGGATGTAGGCGTCCGAGCAGCGGGCTTTGGCGGTCGAGATTAGAATTTCCTTACCGGCTTGATTCTCGTCCAAAGCACGGGCCGCAGCCATCACTGCGGAACGGGATAGCTCAATCTCCATGAACATCCTGGCCGCTCGATGTTTAAGCGCCTGAAAGGTCCCGATCACTACATCAAATTGAACCCGTTCCTTCAAATAACCCAGGGTGCGATCAAAAGCAAAGCTCATCCCACCCAACATTTCACCACACAGGGCTACGGTGGCCTGATCGATGACCCGGCCGAGCAACTGCCCGCCTTTTTCAACCGTGCCGACGACATTGGGCTCGGCGACTTCCACATCCTTCAGTTGTACCAGGGCGGCATTTCGGGAATCCAATCGCCATTGACGGGTGACAGTCATCCCGGGGGTACCGGCGGGGACCAGAAAGAGGGTGATTCCCTCGGGGTCACCATCTTTTCCGGAAGTTCGGGCCGAGACGATAATGCCATCGGCGCCGAAGCCATCCAGGACTTGTGTTTTTTCCCCGTTCAGAAGGTAACCCCGGCTACCTTTTTTTGCGTTCGTTTTGATTCGGGTAATATCATAACGGCCGCCTTTTTCCTGGTAAGCCACGGCTAAGACCTTTTCTCCCTCGATAATCGGACCCAGCCATTGTTCCCGGAGTTCCGGACTCCCTTCAATCGACAAAGCCTGTCCGGCCAACATGATGGTTGAAAAAAAGGGTTCCGGTGCCAACCCTCTTCCCATGGCCTCGGTCACCAGGACCACTTCGGCCATGCCCAAACCCATACCACCATCCTCTTCTGAAAAAAGGATGGAAGTCCATCCCAGTTCGGCCATCTTCTTCCACATTTCTTTGGAATAGCCGAGAGGATCCCCATCATCTCTAATTTTTCGCATTCGAGAGATGGGGGAATTATCTTTAATAAAATTCTTGGCAGTCTGGTCCAGCATGGTCTGTTCTTCGTTGAGAACTAGTTCCATGATAATATCTCCTATTTTTATTTTAAAAGTATCGGTAGAGCGCTTGGGTTTCTTTCTATTTGTCGGGAAGCCCCAGCACCAGTTTGGCAATAATATTTAACTGAATTTCCGAAGTGCCGCCTTCCAGCGTATTTCCCCGGGAGCGGAGCCAAACCCGGCATAAATCCAGTTCGTTCTGATCAAATCCTTCTCCCTCCCACCCCAGGCACTCCGGGCCTAGGATGGAAAGCATCATTTCCATCCTCCTCTGGTTCAACTCGGTACCATAAACCTTGAAAATGGATGTTTCCGGTCCGGGACGGTGGCCGGCCTTTATATTATCGCTGTTTCGTTGGACCGTAAGCAGGAAGCAGGATTCATCCATCTGGTTTTGGGCCATTCTGTCCCGGATCACCGGGTCGGCGACCTTACCGTCACGGAGACCAATGTATTTTCGAGCGGCTGCGTCCATTGGATTTTCAGCCTTTTCCGGTGCAACCCGGCCGCCGAAAGCATTGGCGATCATGGTTCGCTCATGACCCAACAGGGCTTTTGCCACTTCCCAGCCGCCGTTTACCCTATTCAGGATATTCTTTTGGGGGACCCTGACATCCTCAAAAAACACCTCGCAAAAAGGGCTGCTGCCGCTAATCAGTTTAATGGGTCTTACCTCAACTCCTTTGGTTTCCATATCGAGCAGTAAAAAGGTAATGCCTACCTGTTTTTTGACGCCCGGATCGGTTCGCACCAGCAGGAACATCCAATCCGCCAGATCGCCATAACTGGTCCATATCTTTTGCCCGTTGAGGATATAATCATCCCCGTCGACCACGGCCTTGGTTTGGATATTGGCCAGATCCGATCCGGCGTTCGGTTCGGAATACCCCTGGCACCAGCGGACTTCCCCCCGTACAATTTCACCGATATACTTCTTTTTCTGCTCTTCGTCCCCGTACTGCAGAACCGTAGGTCCGATCATGGTGATTCCGAATCCGGTCACCGGAGGCGGCAATTCCAATCGAGCCATCTCCTGGTTGAATATTTTATTTTCCTCTTTGTTGAGACCTCCCCCCCCGTATTCCTTGGGCCAGAAGGGAACGGTCCAGCCCTTTTCGGCCATCATATCCAGCCAGACCTTGGCTTCAGGGAAAGGTAACGGGGTTCTTTTCCCCCCCCAATAGGCCAAGGCAGGATCTTTCACCTTGCCCCGAATAGACTTAGGGGCGTTTTCCTCCAGCCAGCTTCGAACAGATGCTCTGAATTCCTCTAAATCAGCCATATAACACCTCATCATTTTTGGTGATCCACTGGGGTCACCGGTTATCAACAGTTAATGAAACCCTACCATCTCCACCACGGTTTGATGGGATAGAGTCCCCTATTTTGATTATGGAATATAGGAGATTTGATCTTGTAATGTCAACATTAAATTCAGCTTCCATTTTTATTTATCTCTTGGGTAACTTTAAATAAATTGAATAGTTCTGATACTGAAATGATATTTTCGGACGAGAACTGTCAGCCGTCAATAGAGGCCATTTTTTCTTGGGATGGCGGCCTTCAACAAATCAGCATAGAGCCCAAAAAATAAGTTTTACTTAAATTTTATTGATTATTTTAGCTTGACACATTTACAGACCCTTTCTATACTCTGCCTGTTTCAGAACGGAAAAATAAATCATAATTAATAAAAATTATTAATAAAACACTTAGGGGACTCTATTATGCCAAGAAGGGAAGACATAAAGAAAGTTTTGATTATCGGATCAGGACCGATCATTATCGGCCAGGCTTGTGAATTTGACTATTCGGGCACCCAAGCCTGCAAGGCCCTCCGGGAATTGGGCTATAAAATAGTTTTAGTTAACTCCAATCCGGCCACGATCATGACCGATCCGGGCATGGCCGATGTCACCTATATTGAACCCCTGAACCTCCAGACCCTGAAAGAGATCATTGAAAAAGAAAGGCCTGATGCCGTGCTGCCCAACCTCGGCGGCCAGACCGGATTGAATCTCACTTCGGAACTGGCCCGGACCGGCGTATTGAAGGAATTCGGGGTAAAAATAATCGGGGTGGATATTGATGCCATCGAACGGGGAGAGGATCGGATCGCCTTCAAAGACACTATGAATCGGTTGGGTATTGAGATGCCCCAAAGCGACCCGGCCTTTAGTGTGGAAGAAGCGGAAAATATTGCCTCCGAACTGGGATATCCGGTAGTGGTCCGCCCGGCTTACACCATGGGCGGAACCGGAGGAGGCTTGGTTTATAATGTCGAAGAACTTCGAACCGTCGCTGCTCGCGGTTTATCAGCCAGCCTGGTAGGACAGATACTGATCGAAGAGTCGGTCCTGGGGTGGGAGGAACTGGAGTTGGAAGTGGTCCGGGATGCCAAAAATCAGATGATCACCGTTTGTTTTATAGAAAACGTGGATGCCATGGGTGTTCATACCGGGGATTCTTATTGTACCGCCCCTATGCTGACCATCGACCCGGCCCTGCAGAAGCGGCTCCAAAAATATTCCTATGATATTGTCGAAGCCATCCAGGTCATCGGGGGAACCAATATCCAGTTCGCTCATGATCCGAAAACCGGTCGGGTCGTGGTCATTGAGATCAATCCCCGGACCTCCCGCTCCTCGGCCCTGGCCTCCAAAGCCACGGGATTCCCCATCGCCTTGATCTCCTCCAAGCTGGCCGCCGGTCTGACCATGGACGAAATCCCCTACTGGCGCGACGGCACCCTGGAGAAATATACCCCCTCCGGGGAGTATGTAGTCGTCAAATTCGCTCGCTGGGCCTTTGAAAAATTCAAGGATGCCAAAGACAAGTTAGGCACCCAGATGCGGGCCGTGGGAGAGGTCATGAGCATCGGGAAAAATTATAAAGAGGCCCTGCAGAAATCCATTCGTTCATTGGAATCAGGCCGCTATGGACTGGGTTTTGCCAAAGATTTTAATCAAAAATCTCTTGAAGAACTTCTGGAGCTTTTAAACGAGCCCACCAGCGAACGCCAGTTTCTCATGTATGAAACTTTGCGCAAAGGGGCAGATATTGAAACCCTCTATCAAAAAACCTTCATCAAACCCTGGTTCATTGGTCAAATGAAAGAGTTGGTGGAACTGGAAGAGGAAATACTCCGCTATCAAGGAAAAGCCCTTCCTGACGATCTGCTTAAGAAAGCCAAAAAAGACGGATTTGCCGACCGGTATCTGGCAAAACTGCTGGGGCGACAGGAAAAAGAAATCAGGCAGCAAAGATTGGGCCTGGGAGTCTCCGAAGCCTGGGAAGCGGTACCGGTCAGCGGGGTAAATAATGCCGCCTATTATTTCTCCACCTATAATGCTCCGGATCAGGTCCAGACCAGCTCAAGAAAAAAAATCATGGTCCTCGGCGGGGGGCCGAACCGGATCGGCCAGGGGATTGAATTCGATTACTGTTGTGTTCATGCGGCCTTCACCCTTCGGGACGAGGGCTATGAGTCGATTATGGTCAACTGCAATCCTGAAACCGTTTCCACCGATTATGACACCTCCGACAAACTTTATTTTGAACCCTTGACCGTTGAAGATGTGCTCAGCATCTATCAAAAAGAAAACCCTGAAGGGGTCATTGTCCAGTTCGGCGGTCAGACCCCTTTAAACATCGCCAAAGATCTGGCTGAGGCCGGCGTCAAAATCCTGGGAACTTCTCCCGAAGCCATTGATCTGGCCGAAGACCGGGATCGTTTTCGGCACTCCATGGAACGTTTGGGAATCCCCATGCCGGTATCCGGTATGGCGGCCAATATGGGAGAGGCCTTGAAGGTAGCCGAAAAGATCGGTTATCCCCTGATGGTACGGCCTTCCTACGTCTTGGGGGGAAGGGGTATGGAAGTGGTCTATGATCGCCCCATGCTGGAGCAATATGTGACTGCTGCCGTGGATGTGACCCCGGAGCGCCCGATTCTGATCGACAAATTTCTGGAAAATGCCATCGAAGCCGAAGCAGATGCCATCTCTGATGGAACCGATGCCTTTGTTCCGGCTGTTATGGAGCACATCGAACTGGCCGGAGTTCACTCCGGGGACTCGGCCTGTGTCATCCCCCCTATCAGCATCCCGGCCAAACATTTGGAGACTATCAACGACTATACTCGCAAAATCGCCATCGAACTGAATGTGGTTGGTTTGATGAACATCCAGTATGCCATTGCCGGAGACCGGGTCTATGTATTGGAGGCCAATCCCCGGGCCTCCCGGACCGTGCCTTTGGTTTCCAAGGTCTGCAATATTTCCATGGCCCGGCTGGCCACCCAGGTCATCCTGGGTAAAAAGCTTTCAGATCTGAATTTAAAACCCAAAACTTTCAGTCATTTTGGAGTCAAAGAATCGGTTTTCCCCTTTAATATGTTTCCCGAGGTGGACCCCCTGCTGGGACCGGAGATGCGTTCCACGGGAGAAGTCCTGGGATTGGCCGACTCTTTCGGTCTGGCCTTTTATAAAGCGGAAGAGGCCGTCCAACAGGTCCTCCCCTCCGAAGGGACCGTTCTGATCACCGTATCGGAAAGAGACCGGGACGGGGTAGTGGAAGTGGCCCGCGGATTTAAGGAGTTGGGCTTCAAGATCCGGGCCACCAACGGGACCCAAAGATATTTATTGGGTCAGGGGATAACATGTGAGCCTATCCTGAAAATGCACGAGGGGCGTCCCAATATCGTGGACGGCATCAAAAACCGGGAAATCCAGTTGGTCATCAACACCCCCAGCGGGAAACTGAGCCAGTATGATGACTCCTATATCCGGAAGGCGGCCATTCAGTACAAAGTCCCCTATATCACTACCCTTGCTGCAGCCACAGCCGCCGTCCGGGGGATCACCGCCTTTCGCAGCGGCCACGGCCAGGTCCGCTCCCTGCAGAGCTATCATCAGGATATAAAATAAACCGCGAGCCAGCGGCTCGACCTGTCCCGGCATTGGTTTTTCTGAACTTTAGTCACCATAACTCCGGCAGAGCCGGAGTTATGAAAATAATAGCCCCTCAAAGGGGCTCAAAAAAACAAAAACCAAAACCCTTCAAAATCGTCTCCCCGGCGAAAGCCGGGGTCCAGGTTATTCTTTGGTCCCCCGAATCCCTCTTCAAAAGCCTGTCCCGACAGGTTTGAAATAATTTGACAAACCCGGGGGGAGTCCCTACCATAAGATTTTTTGGAAAAATTAAAAGAGAGAATCCCCATGTCCTTTAAATCCGGATTTATCGCCCTGATCGGAGCACCCAATGTGGGAAAATCGACCCTGCTCAATGCCCTTCTGGGACAAAAAATTTCCATTGTTTCCTCACGCCCCCAAACCACCCGGAACCGTATTCTGGGTATCAAGCATCTTCCGGACGGCCAGTTTATCTTCCTGGATACTCCCGGAATCCTGGAACCCAAGGGCCTATTAAATAAGGCGATTATCCAGACTTCTTTAAAATCCCTATCCGATGTCAACCTGATCATCCTGCTGATCGAACCTTTTTCCACCCACCCTCTGATTTCTGAGGATCTTAAATACCGGTTAAGCAAGACCAAGACCCCTGTCTTTCTGGCCATCAATAAAATCGACCTGATTGATCGAAGGAACCTGCTCCCCCTCATCGATCAGGCTTCCCGGGCCTTTCCATTTCAAGAAATCATTCCGGTTTCGGCCTTGACCGGAGAGGGACTGGATGTCTTGGAAAAATGCATCAGCCGAACCCTTCCGCAAGGCCCCCCCTATTTTCCGGAGGATATGGTAACCGACCTATCGGAAAGGTTTCTGGTGGGAGAACTGATCCGGGAAAAGGTCTTTCGCCTGATCTCCCAGGAAGTCCCTTATGGGGTGGCGGTGACCATTGAAAGTTTTAAAGAACGGGAAGACAAACCCATTATTGATATCCAGGCTACGATTCATGTAGAACGCACTTCTCAGAAGGGAATCCTGATTGGGAAACAAGGGATAATGCTGAAAACTATCGGTCAGCAGGCTCGAGAGGATATGGAAACCCTTTTGGGAATGAAAGTCTTCCTGGAATTATGGGTCCGGGTCGAAAAGGACTGGAGCAAAAACCCCAGGTTTTTGAGAAAATTCGGGATTGAAGAACCCCTTTAATATAAAAAAACCGTTCGTCGTTCAGCGTTCGTCTTTCAGCGAAAACTATTTTCCTGTCCCGATTTCATGTCCCGACTTCCTTTGGAAGTCTTCTTTTTAGGTTGGCATACGTCATCCGGCCGATCGGCTTTGCCGATCTTTTGGGGAGACTCCTGGAAGGAGTCGGACAGGATGCCTCTTCAAAAGCTCGATATCCGGCATCCGCAGGGATGCCTCTTTCAAAGCTCGACAAAGTCGAGCGGCTCGAGCGGCCCAACCGTATCGTGGTGCCCCGCAGGGGCATAATGGTATAATTTGGGATTGCTGATTGCGTATCTTCGATTTCGGAATTTGAGAACGCTCAAAAAAGGGTTGTCTTCAACGCTTCAGATTTGTTATTATAACAATATGAACCGGCGACTTCTCTTATTTCCTTTTTTCGTTATAATCATTTTTGCTGTAACCGGATGTTCCAAAACAATTATCATCACCCCGCCTCCCGGCTCCGTTTCATCACCCCCGCCGGCCCCTGAAAAAACTCCTCCTTCAATCAAAAAAGTCCCACCGGGTCCCCCTGCAAAAAAACAACGCAAAGAAAAACCTTATGCTGTCAATGGCAAGTGGTATTTCCCGGTGTCTTCGGTCGCTGCGTACAAAGAAAAAGGGGTTTGTTCCTGGTACGGACCCGATTTTCACGGAAAGTCGACTTCTTCGGGAGAAGTTTACGACCAGTTCGGTTATACCGCCGCCCACCGGATCTTACCTTTTAATACCCAGGTGAGGGTCAAAAACCCTTCCAACAAAAAAGAAATTTTAGTCAGAATCAACGATCGCGGTCCTTTTCTAAAGGACCGTATCCTGGACCTTTCCTATACCGGGGCCAGGGAACTGGGACTCGTCGGTCCGGGAACGGCCCTGATTGAATTGGAGGCCCTGGGTGTTCTGGAGGAGGTTGAAGAAAACGGAAAGACAGTGACCCGCTTGGTCCAGCAAGTCGATTTCCAAAAAGGAGACTTTTCTGTCCAGATTGGGGCCTTCAAGGATTTACAAAAGGCATTGGTCTTAAAAGAGAGATTGCAGAAAGAATATCCGCAGATTGAAATTTCAGAAACGGTTCGATCCGGAGAAATCTTTTTCCGGGTCCGTCTGGCTCATTGTACCGAACTACAGGAAGCAGTCCGCTTGCAAAAACAATTGGAGGGCCAAGGTTTTTCTCAAGCCCTGGTCGTGGCCGATTAACCAGGACTATTATCTTTTATTTTGATAAAAAAGAAGGGTTGCCCGTTACTTTAGACAGCGGTATTGACCTTTTTTCGTAACACACCTGAGGTTTTAAAGACCACCACCCTCCTGGCCTTCAGTTGTAAGTCCTTATTAGTTTGAGGGTTTCGACCCCGCCGGGCCCTCTTTCTCTTGACTACAAACTTGCCAAATCCGCTGATAAGGATATTTTCTTCGCTGGCCAGGGATTTTTTCATAATTTCCAATAATTGCTCCACCACATCTCTCGATTGACTTTTGCTGAAACCAATTTTCTCATAGATGGTAGCGATAATTTTTTCTTTGGTCAGGGCCATTCTCTCTCTCCTTTTCTCTATCAGAACCTTAATCGTTTAAAACATTTTTCCGGAAAATTTTTCAAGCGATGTCAATTATAACATAACCCATCTAATTTAAAATGGAATTTAATATGCTCCAAGGAAATGACCTTGTCAAGTATTTTTGTTTATTTTTTTTAAATGAATTTGCAGAATCGTTATAGCCGCCGGGGTTACTCCGGAAATCCGGGAGGCCTGGCCCAATGTCCCGGGGCGGATATTTTTTAATTTTTCTTTTATTTCATTGGATAGACCGGCAAGATTTTGGTATTCGAAATGACTTGGAATCGGAATTTGTTCATTTTTTTCAAAACGTTTTACTTGTTCCTCCTGTCTTTCCAGATAACCTTCGTACTTGGCTTGGATGGCCAGTTGTTCGGCCACTTCGGATTTCATTTGGGATAATTCCGGACAAAAGGGAAAAAGGTCTGTCCAGCTTAATTCCGGTCGCCTTAAAAGCTCCTTTAAAGTCATTTGTTTCCTAAGGGCCGGACTGCCCAGATTTTCCATAATTTGATTATTCTCGGGGGTGGGGGAAAACTGAATGCAGTTCAGTAAATCCCAACCTTTTTGTAACTCATTTTTTTTTCGGGAGAAATTAAGATACCGTTCATCATCCACCAGCCCTATTTCTCTTCCCAGGTCGGTCAGGCGCAAATCGGCATTATCCTCTCTCAATAATAAACGGAATTCAGCCCTGGAGGTGAACATTCGGTAAGGTTCCCGGGTGCCTTTGGTCACTAGGTCATCAATCAGGACCCCGATGTAGGCCTGGGAACGGGTCAGAATCAAAGAGTAGCGTTTTTTAATTTTTAAGGCGGCGTTTATTCCGGCCATCAGACCCTGGGCTCCAGCTTCTTCATAACCGGAGGTGCCGTTAATCTGTCCGGCCAGATAAAGCCCGGCCACGGATTTGACTTCCAGAGTGGGATCCAACTGCAGCGGATCGACATAGTCATATTCTATCGCATATCCCGGGCGAACCATTTCTGCTCTTTCCAGACCGGGGATGGAACGGATCATGGCCAGTTGAACATCCACCGGCAGGCTGGTTGAAATCCCGTTGGGATAATATTCTGTGGTCTTCCGTCCCTCTGGTTCCAAAAAGATCTGATGTCGGACTTTTTCAGGAAATCGAACGATCTTGTCTTCAATGGATGGACAATATCGAACTCCGGTTCCCTGGATTCGGCCGCTGAAAAGGGGGGAACGATCCAGATTCCTTCGAATAAGTTCATGAGTTTCAGGCCGGGTATAGGTCATAAAACAGGGGACCTGGGCCTGGGAAATAGACTGAGTAGTGAAAGAAAAAGGAACGGGGGGGTCATCCCCTCCTTGAATCTTCATAGAGCTGAAATCGATTGTTTTTCCCTGCAAGCGGGGCGTAGTCCCGGTTTTAAGCCTCCCCAGCTCAAGGCCTAAGGCCCTCAAGGAATCCGAGAGGGATTGGGAGGCCGGGTCGCCCATCCTGCCGGCAGGAAACTGATTAAAACCAATATGGATCAGACCCTGCAGGAAAGTCCCGGTAGTCAGGATGATCGCCCCAGCCTCAAAAATTTGCCCCAGGCTGGTTTGAAGGCCTTTGATTCTCCCCTCCTCCACCCAGAGCGAATCCACCATGGCCTGTTTAACATCCAAGCCCTTCTGGTTTTCAACCACCCAGCGAAGACGTTGCTTGTAGTCATCCATATCGGCCTGGGCCCGGGAAGACCAGACAGCCGGTCCTTTTTGCGTGTTCAATCTTCGAAATTGTATACCGGTAGCATCGATATTTCTGGCCATTTCCCCGCCCAGGGCGTCGATCTCTTTGACCAGGTGCCCCTTGGCCAAGCCCCCGACTGCCGGGTTGCAGGACAAGGCCCCAATATGATCAATATTGATCGTCAGAAGAAGGGTCTGACAACCCATCCGGGCCGCTGCCAGGGCTGCTTCACAGCCGGCATGGCCGGCCCCGACGACAATCACCTCATATCGGGTTTGGGAGGAGTCGAGGTTAGACATTTTCATATTATAATTCATTTCTTATTTTCAGAAAATTAAAAAAGGCCCATGGGGTTTCGCCCCGATAGGCCTTTAAAAGATCAATGGAGGACAGGGTCCTTTATTTCATTTCTTCAAAAAATCAAAGTCCGGAAGAGTGACTGAATTAAATCATGAAACGCTTCTTCCCCGGGTGTGGAAATGATCTTATCTGTTCACGTTTTTTCAATCCGTACGGCGCAAACCTTCAACTCCGGAATCTTGGCCACCGGATCCATAGCGGTCAGGGTCAGTTGGTTGGCAGCAGCTTCCGCATAGTGAAAGGGGATAAACACCGTCCCTTGAGGTGAACGTTCGGTAATTTTGATCTTGGACTCCAGATCCCCTCTACGGGAGACAACCCTGACTCGCTCCCCATCGACAAGCTTCAGGGATTGGGCGTCTGCAGCCGAAATCTCTACCAAACATTCCGGGGCCTTCTCTTCCAGCCCTTTGCTTTTTCGGGTCATGGTCCCGGTATGATAGTGATAAAGGATACGACCGGTACTCAAGATAAAAGGATATTCGGCATCCGTGTTTTCTTGTGGTCCCTGATAGATCAAGGCATGAAACTTGCCTAGACCCCTTGGGAACTGGCCCTGATGAAGATAAGGGGTCCCCGGGTGGTCCAGGGTGGGACAGGGCCATTGTATTCCTGTCCGGTTAATTCGTTGATAGGTAATCCCTGCATAAGATGGGGTGATAGCACGCATTTCTTCAAAAATCATTTCCGGGTTCTCATAGGGCATGGGAAGTCCCAACCGGGTCGACAAATCGGCAATGATCTTCCAGTCCGGTCTGGCTTCGCCGACGGGCGGTATGGCCTGACGCACCCGTTGAACCCGCCGTTCGGTATTAGTGAAGGTCCCTTCCTTCTCGGCAAAAGAAGCCCCCGGCAGGACCACATCAGCCAGCTGGGCGGTTTCCGTTAAAAAGATATCTTGAACCACCAAAAAGTCCAAAGACTTAAGGGCCTCGGTCAGGTGATGGGTATCCGGGTCGGAAAGCACCGGATTTTCTCCAAAGATATAGAGCCCACGAACATTCTTATTCCTGGCCCCTTCGGTCATTTCCATCAAAGTCAGGCCCGGCTTATCCGAAAGGCCTTTCACGCCCCAGGCCTTCTCCATTTTTTCGATGATCACCGGATCGGTTACGCTCTGGTAGCCGGAAAAAACATTAGGAAGGGCTCCCATGTCACAAGCCCCCTGGACGTTGTTCTGGCCCCGGAGCGGATTGATCCCCGCGCCCGGAACCCCGACATTTCCGCAGATCATGGCCAGATCGGCCAGAGCCTTGACATTATCCGTACCATGGCTGTGCTGGGTAATACCCATGGCATAAAAAATCGCCGCCGGGTCGCCGGCATATAAACGGGCGGCCTCAAACAATTCTTTTTCCGGAACCCCCGTTATTTGCGATACTTTAGAAGGAGTAAATTCGACAACAGCGGTTTTTAACTCTTCAAATCCTTCGGTCCGTTCCTTTATAAAATTCGAGTTCAGCAGACCCTCATTGATAATAATATGAATAAGGCCATTGATCCAGGCCAGATCGGTTCCCGGTTTGGGTCTTAACCACAAGGTGGCCATTTCCGCCAACTCAATTTTTCTCGGATCAACCACAATCAGCTTGGCCCCGTGGTCAACAACGGCCCGCTTGATGGCCGCACCGATCACCGGGTGGTTTTCGGTAGGATTGGAACCGGTAACCAGGATCACTTTGGTTTGTTCGATTTCAGCAATGGAATTTGTCATGGCCCCGCTTCCAAAGGCCGCAGCCAGACCGGCTACGGTAGTGGAGTGTCAGAGACGGGCACAATGGTCTATATTGTTGGTTTTAAAGGCCCCCCTGACCAGCTTTTGCATTAAATAATTATCTTCGTTGGAGGCCCGGGCTGAGGAAAGGCCGGCTAAAGAATCAGGTCCATATTGATTTTTGATCTCTAACAACCTCTTAGCCACCAGGTCTAGGGCCTCGTCCCAGGAGGCTTGACGGAATTGACCGTTTTCCTTGATCAGGGGATGTTTCAATCGGTCCTCATGGTTTATAAAGTCAAAGCCGAAGCGTCCCTTGACGCATAAATGACCGTAGTTGGGTGGGGCGTCCACCCCGGTGACCCGGACAACGCGGTCGCCGACTTTTTCCAGATACAGTTGACAGCCCACCCCGCAGTAAGTGCAGGTGGTCCTGACCCTTTTCAAGGCCCAGGGACCGGGAAGACCATCGGGCTTCTCGGTCAAAGCGCCGGTAGGACAATTGGCCACACACAGCCCGCAGGAAACACAACGCTCATTGATGAACGGCGTATAGGCCGGCGGTCCACCGGCCTTGGTCACTTCCCGGAGTTCAAAGGCCTGCTGGATCTGGTATTCCGAACAGCCGTGAACACACCGCCGGCAGGTGATGCATTTATTGGGGTCCACGGTAATGAAGGGATGGTCGCTTTGCAGGGGATATCTCCTTTGACTCCAGACCGGGAGCTTATCGATATCCACCTTATAGGTGTCGGCATAGGAGCGCAGGCGGCAGTCCATAACATCCAGACAGCCGCAGGACAGACAGCGGGCCGCCTCGG
>CAZSTT010000012.1:22833-37106 GCA_964609705.1 uncultured Thermodesulfobacteriota bacterium | reverse complement strand
TAACTTTTGGTACTAAGGTCCAAGGGGGTCTTATTTTGGGGGATTGTCCAGAGGGTAACTTATCGCCCAATCCCGGCCCGTCCGGCAAAGTTTGATTCGAGGCAGGGCCTACACCTTCGCCCGTTGCAGGCAATGGTGAAGGCCTGCTTTAGACTTAGGTAAACAATTTGGCCCGGCAAAGAAGCGCAGGCGTTAGGGTGGACAATCCCCAAATATAAGATCCCCCTTCGTCCGTCCGCCAATTTCAAATAGGTTTGATTAGACTTTAAACCCTCATCCCTTCTTGGGATCCAGTAGCTCGTCCGCTTTTTTGATCCAATCCGAAATGGCGATCCCCTGGGGGCAGAGGTCTTCGCAATCCCGGCATTCCAAACATTGATCGGCCTTTTCGCCCTCCTGGACCCGAATGGTATAAAGAAACTGGACCCTCTTAACATCCCCATACTTGGCCGCATCGTTGTACAAACCCAGGATGGTGGGGATATTGACGTTATTAGGGCAGGGAAGACAATATTTACAATTGGTACAGGGGATGGGGGATCGTTTCCTGTATTCCTCCTGGACCCGGTCCACCAGGGATAATTCTTCCTGGGTCAGGATATTTATCCCCGAACGATCGGCCGATTCAATATTTTCTACCACCTGATCCATGGTGGACATACCGCTCAATACCGTTGAGACTTCCGGTTGGTTCCAGACCCACTGGAGTGCCCATTCGGCCTGTGTTCTTTTATGGGAGGCTTCTTCCCATATCTTAGCCACAATCTCCAATGGTTTTTTGGCCAGGGCCCCGCCCCTTATGGGTTCCATAATGACTACGGCCAAACCTTTGCCGGCGGCATATTGAAGTCCTTTGGTTCCGGCCTGATATTCCGTATCCATGTAGTTGTATTGGATTTGGCAGAACTCCCATCGGTCATAGTCTTCGATGATCTCCTTAAGGACTTCATATTCATCATGAAAAGAAAATCCCAGATGCTGGAATCTTCCGCTCTTTAAGGCCCCTTCGGCCCAATTTAATACCCCCAGATCCCGGGCCTTAGGCCAGGTCCTCTTGTTGAGTCCATGGAGAAGATAAAAGTCAAGGTGATCGGTCTGCAGGCGTTTCAATTGTTCATTTAGAAAACGGTCAAAGTCATCGGCAGTTTGGGCAAACCGGACCGGTAATTTAGTGGCCAGTTTTACTTTTTGCCGATACCCGTCTTGCAGAGCCCTTCCGACAACGCCTTCGCTGTGCCCGCCATGATACGGCCAGGCGGTGTCCACATAATTAACTCCATGATCGATGGCATAGCGGATCATCCGGATTGCCTCGGGCTCATCAATTTTTCCCTGATCCCCGTCGATTACCGGGAGTCTCATGGCCCCAAACCCTAAAGCCGAAACCTGAAAATCGAGATTGCCGAAAGGTCGATACTTCATGGCTTTGTTTTCCCTTCTTTTCCTCTTGACGCTGCCTTTTCAATCTAATACTCTTTTATGCTAAAAATATAATCTTGTCAATTTTTCAGCCAAAGACAAGGAGGGAATCATGTCTGAGTCCTTAGTGCTTTACGAGAAAAAAGGTCCGGTGGCCCTGGTTACCATCAACCGTCCGGAGAAGATGAATACTTACAATGGAGAGGTCTGTTTACGGTTGGGGGATGCTTTTTGCGATTTCAGGGATGATCCTGATCTTTACGTCGCCATTCTCACTGGAACCGGAGACCGAGCCTTCTGTGCCGGAGCCGACATGAGAGGGATGGTCCCCCCCAAAGAAGGGGAAGCGGCTCCGATCCCTTTTCCCAGGGGACGGATGTTTCATGAAGGGGATATCAAGATTTATAAACCGATTATTGCGGCCATCAACGGCTACTGCCTCTCCGGCGGGTTGTGTCACGCCCTGATCTGTGATATCCGGATTGCCGCGGAACACGCCACTTTTGGCTTGCAGCAGGTCAGGTTCGGCGCTCATTCGCCCTCGTCAACCCACTTATTGGCCCGTAATATCGGGATGTCCAATGCCATGTACCTCAGCCTCACCGGATTGAGGATCGATGCCTCGGAGGCCCTGCGGATGGGAATCATCCATAAAATCGTTCCCCAAAAGGATTTAATGCCGACGGCTTTTGAAATGGCCGAGATACTGTTGGGTAATTGCCCCTCCCACCTGAGGGCCAGGAAAGAACATCTCCTCAGGGGGTATAACCTGCCCTATGACGAGGCCCGGGCCATGGGAGCTTATCTTGAAGACCAGGTCCCGGAAGAAGAAAAGAGAGAAGGCATCTCCGCCTTTTTCGAAAAAAGAAAACCGGACTGGAAAAAAGTCCGAAAATTATAACTCTTTCAATCATTGGAACGGCTGGAAATGAAAAATAAAAATACAGCAGAAATTATCGCCATCGGATCGGAACTGCTTTTGGGTCAGATCATGGATACCAACACTCCCTATCTGGCCTCCCGGCTCCAGGAGATCGGTCTGGAAACTGCTTTTCAAACCATGGTCGGGGATGATCGAAAAAGAATGATCTCAGTGATCCGCCGGGCCCTTGGCCGTTCAGAATTTATCATGACCACTGGAGGAATAGGCCCCACCGAAGATGATTTGACCCGGGAGGTTGTGGCCGAGGTTTGCGGGAAGAAACTTATTTTTCATCCCAAATTATTCAGACTCATCAAATCTTTTTTTGACCGGGCCGGTTTTGTCATGGCCCCCAACAATCGCAAGCAGGCTTATCTGCCGGCAGGAGCCCGCCTCATTCCCAATCTCCAGGGAACGGCCCCCGGATTCATGGTGGAACCCGGGAAGGGGAGAGTAATCGCCGTCCTGCCCGGGGTTCCACGGGAAATGAAAAGGATGGTGGAGGATACGGTCCTGCCCTTTTTTAAAAAGAGGCTGGGGACGGACCAAGGTTTGATCGAATATAAGGTCCTTAAGGTCTGCGGACTGGGGGAGAGCCGGGTGGATGAACAGATCGGGGATCTTATCAGAGAAAACAAAAACCCGGTTATCGGACTGCTGGCTTCATTGGGAGAAATCCGGATTCGAATTACCGCTTATGGGCGTGACCTAAAAGAAACGCGGGCGATTATTGCCGGTATGGAAGTCAAGATTCGGGAACGATTGGGGGCCTTGGTTTTCGGCCAGGGGGATGAAACATTGGAAGGGGTATCGGCCCGTTTGCTGGAACAGAAAAAATGGTCTCTGAGTATAGCGGAAACCTTCACCGCCGGGAGGATCAGCCAAAGGCTCCAGGCCACGGGCAGTCCTTTTTTTAAGGGTGGACTGATATTGACCTCCGGCCCCGAATGGCCTTTCCCAAAACCAAACTTGGAAAAGGAAGCCATGGCTGCCTTCCTGGCGGAAAAGATTCGGAAAATATTTTCTGTATCATTGGGACTGGGGGTCTGGGTGGAAGGCCCGGCAGGGGAGCAGACCCTTTTCCTGGCCCTGACCGGAAAAAAGAAAGAAACCTTTTCTTATAGAATCGGCGGTTTTGCCGAGACCCTGCCCGACCGGGTGGCGGTCATGGCCTTGGATTGGTTGAGAAGGAAACTATTGCAGGATTGAACCCGGTAACCGAAAAAGTGGAAAAGGAATTGATCCTATGCTCCCTTGGGTGAAATTATTAATAAGATCTGTCTTAAGTCTCGGCTTGGCGATCATTCTGAGCCGCTGGTTCTTCCAGCGCACCTCCTACCCCGGTATCATCAGCTTGTTCGTATTCTTCCTGGGCATGAGCTATCTGTCGGAGTATATCCGCAAACGCGGCTGAGTTCGGGAAGTAATCGCCTTTGCACTTCTACCGGGACTTCCCATCTTCCTTCTTCTGCCCTAAGCCGACTGTGACAACCGAAATAGATCAAGATCCTGCACCGGGAGGTAGTGCTTGGGCCGAGGTCCGGGAGCCTTATGGCAAAGAAAGGGTATTAATCTTAAAAGAGGGTAAAAATAAGGGTAATAGGCCCAGATAATATTTTTCAGAATAAAAAAGGCAGGACTCCCAAGAGATCCTGCCTTTTTTCGAACACTATAAAAGAATCAGGGGAAAACCTGTTTTCTTATTCGCCGGCCTCTTCCTTTTTCCCCTGGCCCGGCATCATGCCTTTCACTTTATCCAGGGCTTCTCCGGCCTTACTCTTTTTCTTTTTGTTCTTTTTGGCCTCGGGACGATCGACCAATTCGATCACCGAAACCGGAGCGCCGTCCCCTTTGCGATAGCGGAGTTTAGTGATCTTGGTATAGCCGCCGTTTCGTTCCAAAAAGCGGTCTTTGATTTCGGCAAATAATTTATGGACCATCTGGGTGTCCTGTATATAGGCCAGAGCCTGCCGTCGGGCATGCAGATCCCCCTTTTTGGCCAGGGTAATCATCCGGTCGGCTTCGATCCGCAGTTCTTTGGCTTTGGCCAGTGTCGTCTCGATACGTTCATGTTCGATCAGAGAAGTGACCATATTACGCATTAAAGCCTTCCGGTGACTGGTATCACGGCTTAATTTTCTTCCGGAACAATTATGTCTCATTGTCGTCTTCCTTCTTTTCTTCTAATGGGGGGGGAGCATCGAATCCATCCAGTTTCATCCCCAAATGCAAACCCATTTCTTCCAATATGGCCTTGATCTCATTCAATGATTTTCGGCCGAAATTTTTTGTTTTTAACATTTCCGGTTCTGTTCTCTGGACCAGCTCCCAAATATACCGGATATTGGCATTTTTAAGACAATTGGCCGATCGGACGGACAGCTCCAGTTCTTCAACACTTTTATATAGATTTTGATTAATCTGTTCTTCCGGATGAGGAACCTCTATCCGTTCCGGCTCTTCGACCTCCTCTTCAAAATTAATAAAGGGGGTCAACTGTTCTTTCAATATCTTGGCTGCTATGGCCACCGAATCTTCCGGGGTTATGCTGCCGTCGGTCCAAATCTCCAAGGTCAGCTTGTCATAATCCGTAATCTGACCGACACGAGCGGTTCCCACAACGTAAGTAACTTTTTTTACAGGTGAAAATGAACTGTCTACAAAAATCGTCCCAATGGGGACATTTTCGACTTTATTCCTCTCCGAGGGAACATACCCCTTCCCCATTTTAACCGTCATTTCGGCTTTTAATCGGCCGTCGGCGGAAAGAGTGGCAATAGGGAGATCGGCATTTAAGACCTCCACCTGAGGATCACAAATAAGATCCCTGGCCCGGATCAGCCCTTCCTTACCGGCATTGAGCTTGATGGTTCGAGGCTCTTCCCCGTGCATTTTTAAACGGACCGCTTTAAGATTCAAGATGATATCGGTAACATCCTCCACCACCCCGGGGAGAGTGGAAAATTCATGGAGAGCCCCATCGAACTTAACAGAGACAATGGCCGCCCCCTGAAGTGAAGAAATAAGCACCCTTCGCAGAGCATTCCCCAGGGTAATCCCAAAGCCTCGTTCCAAGGGTTCGCAAATAAATTTCCCGTAGAATCGACTGTGGCCTTCCGGGTCTACTTCCAGTCTTTTGGGCTTTATCAATTCTCGCCAGTTCCGATACATAATCTCTCCTTAATCTTTTCCAAATAGAGGTGACAATTACTTGGAATAGAGTTCGACAATAAGCTGTTCTTGAATGGGCATGGTTAAATCTTCACGAACCGGTAAAGATTTAACGACTCCGGAACAGTGAGTCTTCTCGAGTTCTAACCATTGTGGAACTCCTCTTCGGGCCACCGCCTCCATGGATTCGATAATAGACGCGATTTTCTGGCTCTTCTCTTTGACGGACACCGTATCCCCCTTTTTTAAAACAAAGGAAGGGATATTAACCCGTCGCCCGTTCACCAGAAAATGATTATGACGCACTAACTGTCGAGCCTGGGTTCTAGAGTTGGAAAAACCTAATCGATAAACTACATTATCCAACCTTCTTTCCAAAAGCACTAAAAGGTTGGTTCCGGTAATCCCTTTCAAACGGTCGGCCCGGGCAAAGGTTCCCCGGAATTGAGATTCGAGCAACCCGTACATCCATTTAACCTTTTGTTTTTCCCGAAGCTGAATTCCGTATTCAGATCGCTTGCCCCGTCCCTGACCATGTTGTCCCGGTGCATAACTTCGACGTTCGAAAGCACACTTGTCGGAATAACACCGATCCCCCTTAAGAAACATCTTTAAATTTTCCCGCCGGCATAATCGGCAGACCGAATCTCTATATCTAGCCAACCTTTTCCTCCTATGAATGGATGATTATGGGATTAAACCCGTCGTTTTTTGGGGGGACGACACCCATTATGGGGGATAGGGGTGACATCCCGGATCAACTTGACCTGAAAACCGGTCGCCTGCAAAGCCCTCAAAGCCGCTTCCCGGCCTGCCCCCGGTCCTTTAATGAAAACATCCACAGAACGCATCCCATTTTCCATTGCTCTTTTGGCAGCCTCCTCGGCGGCCAATTGGGCGGCAAAAGGGGTGCTCTTTCGAGACCCTTTGAACCCTTGCGTTCCCGCACTGGCCCAGGAGACCACGTTTCCAACCGGGTCCGTAATCGTAATGATCGTATTATTGAAGGTAGACTGAATATGGGCAATCCCGATGGGGATGTTTTTCTTTTCTTTTCTTTTCTTAACGGTCTTTTTTACCTCTTTGGCCATGGTTCCCCCAGAAAGTTATTTTTTCTTCTTGCCAGCCAGCGTTCGACGCGGGCCCTTGCGGGTTCGAGCATTGGTATGCGTACGTTGTCCGCGGGCCGGAAGGGATTTTCGGTGTCTAAGCCCCCGGTAAGTGCCTAAATCCATCAAGCGCTTGATGCTCATGGAAATTTCCCGCCTCAGATCCCCTTCCACCCGACAGGTACTATCGACCACCTTTCGAATTTGGGCTATCTGGATTTCCGTCAATTGATCGGTTTTGAGGTCCAAAGGGATTTGGGCTTCCCCTAATATCTTTTTTGAAGTAGCCCGTCCAATACCATAGATATAGGTCAAGCCTACTTCAATCCGCTTATTTTTTGGTAAATCAATTCCAGCTATTCTGGCCAAACCGGTCCTCCCCTTCTTATCCCTGGCGCTGTTTATGCTTGGGGTTTTCGCATAAGACCCGCACCACCCCTTTGCGCCGAATTATTTTACATTTACTGCAGATTTTTTTTACGGACGCCTTTACTTTCATAATATTCCTCAGACAAGGTTCGAGGGTTCAAGGATTCGAGGGTTCAAGCGATTTGCCCGAAAACTAATAACCCCTTGAATCCTGGGCCCCTTGAATCCTGGACCCCTCTTTATTTTTATTTCGATCGGTACGTTATTCGACCCCGGTTGAAATCGTAAGGTGATAATTCTACCGTCACCCGGTCTCCCGGTAATATTTTTATGAAATGCATACGCATCTTTCCAGAGATATGGGCCAGGACTCGGTGCCCATTATCCAGTTTAACCCTGAACATGGCATTCGGTAAGGTTTCAACAACCGTACCTTCCACTTCAATTGTGTCTTCTTTGGGCATAATTCCTAAAAAAGGACCGTCCCCTGACAATCCTGAGTCAAAATTCGACAGCCATTCTCAGTAATGGCTACCGTATGCTCAAAGTGGGCCGACAAACTCTTATCTTTGGTAACCGCGGTCCAGCCGTCGGCCTTGATTTCCACCTCACTGCCTCCGACATTGACCATAGGCTCTATAGCCAAAACCATCCCCGGCTTTAAGAGGATCCCCCGTCCCGATTCTCCAAAATTAGGAATCTGGGGGTCTTCGTGAAGGGCTTTGCCTATGCCGTGCCCCACAAACTGCCGGACCACCGAAAAACAGTAGCCTTCGACATGCTGCTGAACGGCTGAGGAGATATCTCCCAAACGCCTCCCAGCCTTAACCTGTTCCAAACCTTTGAACAGAGCCTCTCGGGTGACCCGAATTAAGCGTTCCGCCTGAGGTGAAACCTTCCCCACGGCCAAGGTAAAGGCGGCATCTCCATAATAACCATCCAGGCAAACACCGAAATCCAAGCTGACAATATCGCCGTCCAACAACTTGCGTCCGGAGGGAAAGCCATGAACGACTTCCTCATTCACGGAAACACACAAGCTAAAAGGAAACCCGTGGTATCCTTTGAAAGCCGGACGGGCCTTCTTTTTTACAGAAAGCCGAAGGGCTAACTGATCCAATTCCTGAGTGGTTACCCCTGGTTTGATTCGGCCTCGAATCTCAGAGAGAATTTCCGCCACTAACTTCCCCGAAGCGCTCATTTTTTCGATCTCTTCCGGGGATTTTAGGAAGATCATCGCTACCCTTATTTAAGAACCTGAACTATCCTGTCGAATATTTGCTGAATGCCGCCCTGTCCTTCGATCGATCGGACCAGGTTTTTCTCTTTATAGTACTGGATAAGAGGAAAGGTCTGAGCATCATAAACCTCCAGGCGATTTCGGACCGTATCCTCGTTATCATCATCCCTTTGATAGAGTTCTCCCTGGCATTTATCACAGAGATTTTTATTAAGGGGAGGATCAAAGATCACATGATAACCCCGACCGCATTGACGACAAGTACGACGCCCGGTCAGCCTTTTCACTAATTCCCCTTTTTCCACATCAATGGAAATAACATGATCGATACCCGAATTCATGGCCGACAGCACCTTATCCAGGGCCTGGGCCTGGGCCACGGTCCGGGGAAATCCATCCAGAATATATCCATCCCGGCAATCAGGTTCTTTTATCCGGGCCTGGATAATATCAATAACCACTTCATCGGGAACCAAAAGTCCCTTATCCATAAATTCTTTGGCCTTCAAACCCAAGGGGGTTCGTTCTTTCAAATTGGCCCTCAAAATATCACCGGTTGAAATTTGCGGGATTCGATAATAATCCACCATCATTTTGGCCTGGGTCCCTTTGCCGGCTCCCGGTGGTCCCAATAAAATTAAATTCATGGACTCCCTCCTTGATCCTTTAAAACTACCTTTTAACTCGACCAATCCCTTTTTTCATAAAACCTTCATAATGGCGGGTCAACATATGCGATTCAATCTGGGCCATAGTGTCTATAGCCACCCCGACTACAATCAGCAAGGCCGTCCCCCCGAAATAAAAAGGGACCTGGAAACGATAAATCAAAATGGTGGGCAAGACACAAACGGCCGAAATGTATATGGCCCCGCCGAAAGTGATTCGGGTCAATATCCGGTCGATATAATCGGCGGTTCGCTTCCCCGGACGGATCCCTGGAATATACCCGCCGTATTTTTTCATATTTTCGGCCACATCGACCGGATTAAAGGTGACCGCCGTGTAAAAATAACAAAAAAAGAAAATAAAACCCACGTAAATCAGAGAATAAAGAGCCCCGCCGGCGCTCATATAATTCTTGACAAAAGCACTCAGCCATTGAATTTGAATAAACTGAGTGATGGTGGCCGGGAACATGAGAATAGAAGAGGCAAAAATGGGGGGAATGACCCCCGAGGTATTGATCTTCAAAGGCAGATGGGTGCTTTGTCCCCCATAAATTTTTCGGCCCACCACCCGTTTGGCATATTGAACCGGGATCCGTCGTTGCCCTCGCTCCACAAAAACAATGAAGCCCACAACGGCAGCCATCAACAGGAACAGTAACAATACAAAAACAAAATTCATTTCCCCGGTTCGGACCAGTTGCCAGGTATTGGTCAGGGCTGTTGGCATGCGGGCCACGATGCCGGCGAAGATGATCAACGATATCCCGTTTCCAATGCCCCGTTCGGTGATCTGTTCCCCAAGCCACATAATAAAGGCCGTCCCGGAAGTCAGGGTGATCATAGTCATTAAACGAAAGCCCCAGCCGGCCTGGACAACCACGGATGCCCCGCCCGGACCGGCCATATTTTCCATTCCGACGGCAATCCCAAATCCTTGAAAAAGAGAGAGCACCACCGTTCCATAACGGGCATATTGAGTAATCTTCTTACGTCCGGCCTCCCCTTCTTTCTTTAATTTATCCAAATAAGGGATGACCACGGTTAACAGGTCCAAAATAATCGAAGAACTGATATAAGGCATGATTCCCAGGGCAAAGACGGACATATGTTCCAAAGCGCCGCCGGAAAACATATCAAAAAGGCCGAACAGAGTCCCCTGGGCCCTTTTAAAAAAGGCCGCCAACGCTATGGAATCGATACCCGGAGAGGGGATATGCACCCCCACTCGATAGACGGCCAGCATGGCGAGGGTAAACCAGATCTTCTTTTTCAACTCAGGAATTTTGGTTATATTTTGGATGCCGCCGATCATTGTGCTCTTCTTTTGTTAAGGTAATAAAGATAAATTTGTTCCTGAAATCTTTCCCGGACCTGCTTTGAATCGGGCCCTCCGAATCCTTGAATCCTGCCTTTAAATAACCTCCACCGTCCCTCCGGCGGCTTCTATTTTTTGCTTGGCCCCCTGGCTGCATTTATTTACCTTAACAAACAGAGGGACTTGGATCTCTCCATGGCCTAACAGCTTTACCGCATCTTTTAAGTGTCGAATGACCCCCATCTTAATCAGGGCCGGCACATCCACGGTAGCTCCGCTTGAAAACGATTTAAGGTCCCGGATATTAATCAGCGTAAAACAGACTCGACTGATAGGAGTAAAGCCCCTCTTGGGCAATCTCCTTTGGATGGGCATCTGGCCCCCTTCAAAACCGGGTCGGACCCCTCCTCCGGACCTGGACTTCTGCCCTTTCATCCCCCGGGTAGCGGTTTTTCCGTGTCCGGAGCCTATTCCTCTTCCAATCCGTTTTGGCTTGGTTCTGGAACCAGGAGCGGGCGATAAATTGCCCAAATGATATTTTATGCCTTTTGGCTTTGAATCCATCCTTATAACTCCATTCTCATTCTCTAATTCGAAAATAGGATTCGAGGTTACCCTGGCGCAGCCATATTTTCATAATTCGTGGTGTCACGTCCCTGACGGGACATGACTTTTTACTTCCACCAGATGGGATATTTGTCGAATCATCCCTCTCAATTCGGGTGTGTCTTTTCGGATGATAGTTCTATTCATCTTGGTCAATCTCAAACTATCGAGAGTTCGACGATGTTTAGGCGGTCGGCCTATTCCACTTTTGATTAAAGTAATTTGGATCATCTTTTCATTCATGAGAGTTACCTGATTTCTGCGACGGTTTTGCCTCTTTTTTGGGCGATCATTTCCGGACTGTGGAGATTTCGCAGGCCTTGAATGGTTGCCCGGATCACGTTGTGGGGATTATTGGATCCCAAACATTTAGTCAAAATGTTTTGAACACCCACGGCCTCCATGACCGCCCTAACGGCCCCACCGGCGATAATGCCTGTCCCTTTAGAAGCCGGTTTAAGTAAAACCCGGCCAGCACCGAAACAGCCGATGACTTCATGAGGAATGGATTGCTCCATCAGTGGGAATTCCTTCATCTCCCTTTTGGCTTTTTCCATAGCCTTGCGGATGGCTTCGGGGACTTCATTAGCTTTGCCCAACCCGGCCCCCACTTTACCGTTTCCATCTCCGACTACAGCCAGGGCGCTGAAACTGAAACGCCTTCCACCCTTAACCACCTTGGCCACCCGGCTGATATGAACCACCTTATTGATTAATTGCTTATCCGTTGAGTTGAAGTCTGTCAATATGGCCCCCTCTTAGAATTCCAACCCGGCTTCCCGGGCGGCTAACGATACGGCTTTTACTCGGCCGTGATATAAAAAACCATTTCGATCAAAAACCACCTTTTTAATCCCTTTTTCCAGGGCTTTCCTGGCCAATAAAGCCCCCACCTTCTGAGCCACCGCTACCTTACCAGGGACTTTGTTGTCCCTGATTTCCGGACTCAAGCTGGATACCTGGACCAGAGTTTGCCCGGTCGTATCAACAATAATCTGAGCATAAATATTTCTGGCACTACGGAAAACAGAAAGCCGGGGTCTTGCTTCATCACTCCATATTTTTTTCCTAACCCGCCTTTTTCTCTTAAGATGGGCCAATTTCTTTTTTTTTAAGGATTCCATATCTTCCTCTTTGTCAGTTCTGATAGTCGATCGTATCGTAGGGTCAGGCCCCTGGCGGGGCTTGACGGGTTATTTTGAACCGGTTTTTCCGACTTTCCTTCGAATTTTTTCTTCCTGATATTTAATTCCCTTCCCCTTATAGGGTTCCGGAGGTCTGAACCTTCGAATGCGGGCTGCCGTCAGTCCTAAAAGATCGCGATCGATACCCCGGAGGATCACCCGGGTTTGTCTTTCCACCTGGGCGGAAATCCCTTCGGGTAATTGAAAGGGAACCGGATGAGAATACCCGAGATTCAATACCAATTGATTGTCCTGGACTTCCGCCCGATATCCCACACCCTGAATCTCTAAAACCCGCTCAAATCCCTCAGACACTCCCTTGACCATATTGGCCACCAGGGTCCTGAATAATCCAAACAAGGCCTTGACTTTCTGGCTGTCTTCCTGAGGATGAAGGGTGATCTGATCCGCATCCACTTGTACGGACAATTGGAGAGGCATAATACGTTTTAACTCTCCCTTGGGGCCTTTGACCATCAACCCTTCATCATTCAGCACAACCTTCACTTCTTTTGGTATCGGAATGGGTTTTTTTCCAACCCGTGACATAACTTCCTCCTTAATAGCCTCTTTACAACCTACCAGACCGTACAGATAATTTCGCCGCCCACCCCAAGTTTTCGGGCTTCTCGCTCGGTCATGACCCCTTTGGAAGTGGATAAAATCGACAAGCCCATCCCATTCAAAACTTTAGGGATATCATCCTTCTTGGCATAAGAACGACGACTGGGGCGGCTGATCCGGCGAATATTGGAGAGGACTTGCTGGTTTTTTTCGTCATACTTGAGATAAAGACGCAGCAAACCTTGGCGATTGTCTTTAATGACCTTAAAATTTTTAATATATCCTTCATCCTTCAAGATCCGGGCGATATGAATCTTAATTTTGGAAGACGGGATATCCACTTTGCTGAATTTGGCTGAGCTGCCGTTTCTAATCTGGGTCAGCATATCGGCAATGGGATCGGTCATGCCCATAAATAGGTACTCCTTCTTGTTTCCTAAATAAATATTAGTTTACTACCAACTGGATTTAATGACGCCTGGGATATCCCCCTTGAGGGCCATCAGCCGGAAGCAGATACGGCATATCCCGAATTTTCGTATATATCCTCTGGGGCGACCGCATAGAGGACATCGGTTATAGCCCCGGACTTTGAATTTTGGGATCCGGTTGGCCTTAATCCTTAAAGACGTTTTTGCCAATGTATCTTCTCCTTCTTATTCCCGGTTATTATTTAGTACGAAAATAGAGTTTAAAGTCAATCAAACTCTGTTTTCATATCCCGGCATCCGGATGGATGCCTCCTCTTAAGGTTGGCAAAGCCAACCGGCTGGAGGTGTCACGCCTCTGCGTGGCCTGACGGTTTATTATTAATTCCGAAAGGGCATACCCAACAATTTCAATAACAGACGGCCTTCCTCGTCGGTTCTGGAGGAAGTTACAATGGTTATATTTAAGCCTTTGATCTTGTCAATCTTATCATAATTGATCTCCGGGAAAATAATATGTTCTCGTATTCCCAAAGTATAGTTGCCGCGGCCGTCAAATGATTTGGGGGAAACTCCCCGGAAGTCGCGGACTCGCGGTAAAGCGATATGAATCAATTTATCCAGGAAGTCATACATCCGGTCTCTTCGCAAAGTTACCATGCAGCCGATAGGCATATTTTCCCGCAATTTAAACGACGCAATGGATTTTTTTGCCCTGGTAATCACCGGTTTCTGACCGGCGATCAGAGCCAGTTCTTCCACCGCATTATCCAGGATTTTGATATTTTGAATGGCCTCCCCCAAGCCCATGTTGAGCACTACACTTTTCAGTTTGGGGACCTCCATGATATTCCGATAATTAAACTCTTGGGTCAACTGGGGTCTAATTTCGGTTTCATAAAGTGTTTTTAATCTGGACATGCCTTTATTTCATCCTTTCCCGGCTATTTATTCTCCAGAATCTCTCCGCATTTTTTACAAATACGGACCATGGTCCCATCCGCCTGTTTCTGAGCACCCACCCGAACCGGATCGGTGCATTTTCCACAGATGGGCATCACATTGGAGATATGAAGAGAGGCTTCTTTTTCAATGATGCCCCCCTTGCTGACCTTTCCTCCGGGACGCGTATGGCGCTTGATGTAATTCACCTTCTCGACGATCACCCGGTTTTTCTCGGAAAATATTTTTAGAATTTTACCGACCTTTCCCTTTTCTTTCCCAGAAATAACCATGACTTTGTCGTTTTTCTTCAGTCTCATTTTTTGCCCTATC
>CAZSTT010000012.1:21337-22733 GCA_964609705.1 uncultured Thermodesulfobacteriota bacterium | reverse complement strand
CCACGAACCTACCACCCGACACCTTGAACCTTATATTAAAATTAAAGGACTTCAGGAGCCAATGAGATAATCTTCATGAAATTCTTAGCCCTGAGTTCCCGGGCCACCGGGCCGAAAATTCGAGTCCCGATCGGCTCCCGTTGCTGATTAATCAATACCGCCGAATTATCATCAAATTTGATATAGGACCCGTCTGGGCGGGAAATCTCCTTTTTAGTCCGAACCACCACCGCCTTCATCACATCCCCTTTTTTAACCTTGGCATTCGGAATAGCTTCTTTTATGGATACTACGATTATATCCCCAATCCGGGCATACCGGCGGCGAGTTCCTCCCAGAACCCGGATACAAAATAATTTCTTGGCTCCGGAATTATCGGCTACATCTAATTTAGTTTGCGTCTGTATCATCAGGGATCACCTTACCTTTTACTCCATTTTCTCTAAGACTTTACTGACCTTAAATCGTTTCTGCTTGCTTAGAGGACGCGTTTCCGTCAGTAAGACCCGATCCCCGATTCTACACTCATTTCCTTCATCGTGGGCCATAAATTTGGCCTTCCTGCGGATGTACTTCTGGTAAACAGGATGTTTCACCAATCGTTCAACCGAAACCACGACCGATTTTTCCATTTTATCGCTGACCACGATTCCGGTTAAGGTCTTTTGACTGCCCCTCTTTTCCATTGCTTAAACCCCTTTGGTGCGAAAATAGAGTTTAAAGTCCAACATGCTCTATTTTCATGCTTTATTGTGTCACGCCTCTTGGCCTGGCCTGACGGTTTAGTTTTTTAATTAAGCGGCCATCTTGGATCTAATGACGGTTTTTATCCGGGCCAGATCCTTTTTAGTCATGGGAATACGCATGGTATTTTCCAGCAGACCTGTCGCATGTTGAAATCTGAGATTAAAAAGAGTCTCCTGTATTTCTTTTTCCTTGGACCGTAATTCCTCGATGGTCAAATCTTTCAGTTCGTTGGCTTTCACAACAAGCTCCTAAGCACAATTTTAGTCTTAATGGGAAGTTTATGAGCGGCCAGACGCAAGGCCTCGTCGGCCACTTCTTTGGAAACGCCTTCCATCTCATAAATGATCCGTCCCGGGCGAATAACCGCCACCCAGCCCTCCGGAGCCCCTTTCCCTTTTCCCATCCGGGTTTCCGCCGGCTTTTTGGTAAACGGTTTATCCGGGAAGATGCGGATCCAGATCTTCCCGCCCCGTTTGATGGAACGGGTCATGGCTATACGAGCGGCCTCGATCTGTTGCGCGGTTAATCGACCGCATTCCAGGGCTTGAAGACCGAAGTCGCCGAATTCCAGGTCCGAACCGCGGAAAGCAACCCCCCGCATCCGGCCTTTCATTTGTTTCCGATATTTGACTTTTTTAGGACTGAGCAT
>CAZSTT010000012.1:0-21237 GCA_964609705.1 uncultured Thermodesulfobacteriota bacterium | reverse complement strand
TTTTTCCCCTTTAAAGATGAGGACCTTGATTCCGATGAGTCCATAGGTTGTGGCCGCTTCGGCGAATCCATAATCAATAATAGCCCGCAGGGTATGGAGGGGAACCCGGCCTTCCCGATACCATTCGGTTCGAGCCATTTCCGCTCCGCCCAAACGTCCGGCACAGGCTATTTTGATCCCTCCTGCCCCGAATTTTCTGGCCGAACTGACCGCTTTTTTCATGGCCCTGCGAAAGGCCACCCGTCGCTCTAATTGCGAGGCTACATTTTCAGCCACCAGCTGGGCCTCAACCTCCGGTTTTCTAACCTCCTGAATATCCAAAATCATTTCCCGCTGGATCTTTTTTTCCAGGTCTTTCTTAAGGCTTTCGATCTGGGCGCCTTTTTTACCAATGACAATGCCGGGTCTGGCGGTGTAAATGATAACTTTTGCTTTATTGGCCGCCCTTTCAATTTCTATCCGGGCAATTCCGGCATCAAACAACCTTTTTTTAAGAAACTCGCGGATCTTTTTATCTTCCTGAAGAAACTGCGCGAATTCCTTGCCAGCAAACCACCGCGAATTCCAATCCTTGTTAACCACCAGTCGGAATCCTTTTGGATGTGTCTTCTGTCCCAAACCGATCTCCTTTTCTTTAGTGCGAAAATAGAGTTCGTCGTCGAACGAACTCTGTTTTCATATCCCGGCCTCCCTGAGGCCTCTTCTAAGAGGTCAGCGAAGCTGACCGTATCGAGGTGTCACGCCCCTGGTGGGGCATGACTGCTTAAGCTTCTTCTAAAAAAACTGTTATATGACTGGTTCTTTTTAAAATGGGATAAGCCCGACCCATGGCCCGGGGCATAAAACGTTTTAACGTGGGCCCGCCATCGACCAATACCGTCTTGACCAACAGGGTGTCGATATCCACTTTATTCTGTTCAGCATTGGCTACTGCCGAATGCAAAACTTTTTGGAGGATTCTGGCCCCTTTCCTCGGCATAAACTGCAGAATGGCAATGGCGTCTTCCACTTTTTTCCCTTTAATGGCCGGGATGATCACCTGGACTTTTCGAGGCGCTATCCGGATATATTTGGCCTGGGCTTTTGTTTCCATAAGTATACCCTCTCCTACTTGGCCTTTCCTTTTACTGCGGACTTCCGATCCCCGGAATGGGAATAAAAAGTTCGTGTGGGAGAAAATTCTCCCAATTTGTGTCCGACCATATTTTCCGTTACATAAACCGGAATGAATTTTTTGCCGTTATGGACCGCAAAGGTTATCCCCACAAATTCAGGCAGGACGGTTGAACGACGCGACCAGGTCTTGATGACTTTCCGGCTTTTGGTATCCTGGGATTCCTGTACTTTTTTCAATAAAGGGCCGTCAACAAAAGGGCCTTTTTTTAATGAACGTGCCACAACTCCCCCCATTTCAATTTCGAATTTTCGATTGCGGATTTCCGAAATTGGTAATCCGAAATTGTTACTGTGTTTTTCTCTTTTTAACAATCAACCGATCACTGGCCTTTTTCTTCCTGGTTTTGAATCCTTTGGTCGGGACCCCCCAGGGGGTTACCGGATGCCGGCCCCCGGAAGACTTCCCTTCCCCTCCCCCATGGGGATGATCCACCGGATTCATGGCTACCCCTCGAACTTTCGGTCTTTGCCCCAACCACCGGCTTCGACCGGCCTTTCCTAAAGAAACCCTCTCATGCAAAAGATGCCCGCACTGCCCGATAGTAGCCCGGCAGGTCAATAAAACCTTGCGAACCTCACCGGAGGGCAGCTTGATTTGCGCATATTTGTCTTCTTTGGCCATGAGTTGAGCATAAGTACCGGCACTGCGGGCCAGTTGCCCGCCGCATCCCGGTCTTAATTCGATGTTATGGATATAGGTACCTAGAGGAATGTTGACGATGGGCAGGCTGTTTCCCGGTTTAATGTCGGCCCGTCCACTGCTGATTACCACGTCTCCCACCTGGAGTTGATGCGGGGCCAGAATATATCGTTTTTCACCATCGGCATAGTTCAGCAGGGCGATCCGGGTGGAGCGATTGGGATCGTATTCTATTCCGGCCACCTTGGCCGGAATATCTATTTTCTCCCGCTTAAAATCAATATGTCGATATTGTCTTTTATGACCGCCTCCCATATAACGGCTGGTGATACGGCCATTATTATTGCGTCCCCCCGTCCGGGGTAAAGGTTCCACCAGACCCCGAACCGGTTTCCGGCCCGTGATTTCATCGAAGGTGTCAAAGGTTTGAAACCGCCTTCCCGGTGAAGTTGGTGTACATGTTCTAATGGCCATATTACTTCTCCCTTACCAAGAATCCTTCCTTATAGATTTTCAATCGCTTCACCCGGGGCCAGCCTGACCAGAGCCTTTTTCCAATCCGCAGTCCGTCCAAGCTTTTTTCCTACCCGCTTTTTCTTTCCTTCCATCTGCATGAGGTTGACCCGTTGCACCTTGACTTTGAACAAAGTCTGGACAGCGTTTTTTACCTCAGAACGATTGGCTCGTCGGTCCACCTCAAAGGCCACTTCGTTAAACTCTTCCTTTTTTCTCGTTGATTTTTCGGTTAACAAGGGCCTTTTTATAACCTGGAATATATCTTTCATTGGCCTAGGGCCTCCTCAATAATCGAGATACTGGGTTTAAGCAGGACCAGACGATCGTACCTTAAGACATCCAGGACATTCAACCCGTCCGCCCGAAGGACTTTTACGCCGTTCACATTTCGGGCCGATTTTTCCAGGTTTAAATTTTCCTGATCGGTGACAATCAAGGTTTTCTTTAATTGAAGACGATCCATTACCTGAGAAAAATTTTTAGTCTTGATCTGATCCATATGAAAATTATCCAGAACCATCAATTGGTCCCCTTGCCACCTGGCGGACAAAGCCATTTTCATGGCTAATTTCCTGACCTTTTTGTTGACCTTCAGGTCGTAGATCCTTGGGGAAGGGCCGAAAATAATCCCCCCGCCGCGCATCAGGGGAGAGGTTCTGGTTCCCTGCCTCGCTCGACCGGTCCCTTTTTGACGGAAAGGCTTTTTCCCGCCGCCGCTGACTTCTGATCGATCCTTGGTTGAAGAGGTCCCGGCCCGCTGTTTAGCCTGAAAGCTAAGGACCATTTGATGGAGTATATGGGGATTAACCTCCCGGTTAAAGATTTCGTCTTTTAGAAAAAGTTCTTCCACTTTTTCTCCGGTCAGGTTATAGACAGTTACCGTTGGCATTTTTTCCCTCTTTGGAATCCAGGAGTCAGAATTCAGAATAATTCATCTTTCAATATCGAATATACTCGGTTATTCCTTCTGGATTCTAACTTCTATATTTAACTATTTATAAATGGCCAGGAGATTATTACGGCTCCCGGGTACCGCCCCTTTGACCAGCAACAAATTGCTTTCCGGTCGGATATCAACAATCGAAAGGTGAAGGGTACTCACCCGGCGATTGCCCATATGCCCGGGGAGTTTTTTCCCCTTGATAACCCGGGAGGGGTAGGCACTGGACCCAATGGAACCAGGAACCCGGTGGGAGGTGCAGCCATGGGTGTCTTTCCCTCCTGAAAAATTCCAGCGTTTAATGACACCGGCGAACCCTTTCCCCTTGCTGGTTCCCTGGACTTTCACCTTGTCCCCAATCTGAAAGATGTCGACCCGGACCTCATCTCCGACTTTATAAGCCAGATCACCCGAGGCCGGAAATTCTTTCAAATAGGTCATGGGGGGGATCCCTTTTTTCGAAAAATGCCCTTGAATAGGCTTATTAACCGCCTTGGGTTTGGCCGTCATGAATCCCAGCTGATAGACAGGTCCTTGGCTTTGCTCCCCTTTTTTCTGGACCACCACACAGGGACCGGCCTCAATGACCGTCACGGCCACGGATTTTCCCTCTTCAACAAAGATACGAGTCATTCCCAGTTTTTTTCCCAAAATTCCTTGCATGATCATCTTTCTCTTGTGAACCGTTTTTAAAAAACTTCCAATTACAATTTTATCTCTACGTCCACCCCGGCCGACAGATCTAATTTCATCAGGGCATCCACCGTGGCCTGGGTCGGTTCCAGAATATCCAATAATCGTTTATGGGTTCGGACTTCGAACTGTTCTCTGGATTTCTTGTCCACATGGGGGGATCTTAAAACACAAAACTTTTTAATCATCGTCGGCAATGGAATCGGCCCGGCAATCCGGGCTCCGGTCCGCCTGGCGGTCTCCACAATCTCAGCCGCTGACTGATCCAGCAGTTTATGATCAAAAGCCTTGAGTTGGATCCGAATTTTTTGACTGGTCATCATAATAAGATTTCCTCTAACCTCTTCTTAAACGCTTCAGATATAAAGTATAAGATGTACGGTATAAGGTTTTTCCTTAAACCTTGAACCTTGAACCTATCGTTTATTTATTCAATAATATCCGAGATGACGCCGGCACCCACGGTGCGGCCCCCTTCCCGGATGGCAAATCGAAGTTCTTTCTCCATGGCGATCGGCATGATCAGCGATATCTCCACCGACACGTTGTCCCCGGGCATCACCATCTCCACCCCTTCCGGCAGCGTCACCACCCCGGTCACGTCCGTCGTTCGAAAATAAAACTGCGGCCGGTACCCATTGAAAAACGGCGTGTGCCGGCCCCCTTCCTCCTTGGCCAATATATAGGCCTCGGCCTTAAACTTGGTGTGCGGCGTGATACTCCCGGGCTTGGCTACTACCTGTCCCCGTTCCACATCGTCCCGCTTTGTCCCCCGCAGCAGTAATCCTAAATTGTCTCCCGCCTGCCCCTGGTCCAAAGTCTTGCGGAACATCTCCACCCCGGTACAAATCGTCTTGATCGTCGGCCGGATCCCGATGATCTCCACTTCTTCCCCGACCTTCACCTGCCCTCGTTCCACCCGGCCCGTCACCACCGTCCCACGACCCGAGATACTGAACACATCCTCCACCGGCATCAAAAACGGCTTCTCAATGTCCCGCACCGGCTCCGGTACAAACTTGTCCACCGCCTCCATCAGTTCCAAAATCGGCTTGCAATTCTCGCACTCCCCTTTCCCGCAGCCGCATTCCAAGGCCTTCAGCGCCGACCCTTTGATGATCGGTAGCTCGTCTCCGGGAAATTCATACTTGGTCAATAACTCCCGCAACTCCAACTCCACCAGCTCGATCAATTCCGGGTCATCCACCATGTCCACCTTGTTTAAAAATACCACTATATAGGGCACTCCCACCTGCCGCGCCAGTAATATGTGCTCCCGCGTCTGCGGCATCGGCCCGTCATCCGCCCCCACCACCAGGATCGCCCCATCCATCTGCGCCGCTCCCGTGATCATGTTCTTAATATAATCCGCATGCCCCGGACAATCCACATGCGCATAATGGCGGTTCTTCGTCTCATACTCCACATGCGCCGTCGCTATCGTGATCCCTCGCTCTTTCTCTTCCGGCGCCTTGTCAATCTGATCAAACGGTACATAATTCGCCATCCCGGTCTTCGATAAACATAACGTGATCGCCGCCGTTAACGTCGTCTTCCCATGATCTATATGCCCTATCGTCCCTACGTTCACATGCGGCTTCGTCCGCTCAAATTTCTTCTTCGACATCTCCCCGCCTCCCTTTGGTTAAATTAATTCCCTCTCCCATAAAACAGTGCCTTATGAATTAACCGCTTCTTTTATCTTTTATAAGAGATTCAAATACGGATTGAGGAACCTTTTGATAATGGGAAAATTGGAGGGTAAAAGTAGCTCGGCCCTGAGTTAAAGATCGAATGCTGGTTGAATAGCCGAACATTTCAGCCATAGGGGCCTGACCGCGAACGATTCGAGCTTTGCCCCGGCTCTCCAAACCAAGAATTTTTCCTCTTCTGGAATTTAAATCCCCCATGACTTCTCCGATAAATTCTTCGGGGGTCACGACTTCCACTTCCATAATCGGTTCCAGCAGAATGGGGTGAGCCCTGGCGGTCGCTTCCTTAAAGGCAATGGAACCAGCAAAGAGAAAAGCCCGTTCCGACGAGTCGACTTCATGAAAAGAGCCGTCTACCAGCCTGACTCCGATATCGACCATGGGGTATCCGGCCAGTCCCCCCCCCTCCATGGCCTCAACAATCCCTTTTTCCACAGCCGGGATATATTCTTTGGGAATCACACCCCCGATAATCTTATTTTCAAACAAAAATCCGCTGCCGGGCTCCCGAGGAAAAACCTCAATCCAGACATGGCCGTATTGCCCGCGCCCTCCGCTTTGCCGGATATACTTCCCCTCGGCCTTGGTTTCCCGGGTTATGGTTTCTTTATAAGCCACCTGCGGCTTTCCGATATGGGCGGCTACGTTAAATTCCCGGGTAAGCCGGTCCACTATAATTTCCAGGTGCAGCTCTCCCATCCCCGAGATAATGGTCTGACCGGTATCTTCCTCAGTATAGACTTTGAAGGAAGGGTCTTCGGCGGCAATTCTTTGCAATGACAGGCCCAATTTGTCCAGATCGGCTTTGCTCTTGGGTTCGATGGCGATCGAGATAACCGGAACCGGGATATCCAGTGATTCCAGCAGAAGGGGAGCCTTAGGATCACAGAGACTGTCTCCGGTGGTCGTGTTCTTCAGCCCCACCACGGCCACGATTTCTCCCGCCCGCAGGACTTTGATCTCTTCCCTCTGATTGGCATGCATCTTAAGTAGGCGGCCTATCTTCTCTTTCCGCCCCTTATTGACATTGAGAACCGTTTCTCCGGAAGACAAAGAACCGGAATAAACCCTTAAAAAGGTCAAATGTCCCACATAAGGATCGGACATTAATTTAAAAGCCAGTGCGGTAAAAGGGGCGGATTCATCGGCTTTTCTTTCTTCGATCTCACCGTCCGGGGTCACCCCTTGCATCGGGGGCACATCGGTCGGGGCCGGCAAATAACGGACAATAGCGTCCAGAAGCGGCTGGACCCCTTTATTTTTAAAAGCCGAACCACAGAGCACTGGAACCACCTTTTGATTAAGCGTGGCCTGTCGCAGGGCCTTAATAATCGATTCTTCGGGCAGGTCTTGACCTTCCAGATAGGCTTCCATGACGGCATCATCGGTATCGGCCAGGGCTTCGATTAATTTCCGCCGATACAAGGCTACGGTTTCCTTTAAATCTTCCGGGATCGGCGCAGCCTCCAAAGTTCGCCCCAGGGTGGACTGATCAAAGGAATAGGCTTTTAGGGTAATCAGGTCAATGATCCCCTGAAAGGATTCTTCCTTTCCCAAAGGCCATTGAATAAAAACCGGATTGGCCCCCAGTCGCTCTTCCATCATTTTCAGGCACCGTTCGTGATCAGCACCGACCCGGTCCATCTTGTTGATGAAGGCCAGGCGCGGGATATGATATCGGTCCGCTTGCCGCCAGACTGTCTCCGATTGAGGTTCCACGCCGGCCACAGCGTCGAAAACCGCTACCGCCCCATCCAGAACCCGCAGACTCCGTTCGACTTCGATGGTGAAATCCACATGTCCGGGGGTGTCGATGATATTGATACGATGATCCTTCCAGGTACAGGTGGTAGCCGCTGAAGTAATGGTGATACCCCGCTCCTGTTCCTGTTCCATCCAGTCCATCACCGCCGACCCATCATGAACCTCTCCCATCTTGTACGATACCCCGGTATAGTACAAGATCCTTTCGGTGGTTGTAGTTTTTCCGGCGTCAATATGGGCCATGATCCCTATATTCCGAATCCGTGATAATAAAACCTGCTCAGACAAAAATAAACTCCATTTCCCGTTTCAGACATGCCCTTCGTCACCGGCTACCAGCGGTAATGGGCAAAGGCCTTGTTGGCTTCGGCCATTTTGTGGGTATCTTCTTTCTTTTTGATGGCCGCTCCCCGGTTATTGGCCGCATCAAGCAATTCTCCGGCCAATTTACCTTCCATAGTTTTCTCGGAACGGGTTTTGGCGTAATTGATGACCCAGCGGATACTTAAGGAAAGTCGCCGGCTGGATTTCACCTCCACCGGGACCTGATAGGTGGATCCTCCGACTCTTCTGGATTTAACCTCAATCACCGGTTTAATATTTTCGATGGCCTTTTCAAACACCTTAATCGGTTCCTCTTCGCCCTTCTTTCCGATCAAGTCCAAGGATCGATAGAGAATCGATTCGGCCGTGCTTTTTTTCCCCTGGCGCATCAAAGAATTGACGAACTTGGCCACCAACAGACTGTGATATTTGGGATCTGGCAAGATCCCTCTGTGAATGACTTCTCTTTTCCTCGGCATTCCGACCTCGTTATTTTTGGTATTAGGGGGTTTAATTCCCTTTTAACTCTTACGGTTCGAAGCATTTTAGACTCCGAACTCCATACTCCGAACGCTTAACTACTTGGGTCTCTTGGCCCCATATTTAGAGCGGCTGTTTTTTCGATCCGCCACACCGATGGAATCCAGGGTCCCCCGAATAATATGATAGCGAACCCCGGGCAGATCCTTGACCCGCCCCCCCCGAATCAGAACCACGGAGTGCTCCTGCAGATTATGTCCGATCCCCGGGATATAGGTGGTCACTTCCATCCCATTGGTCAAACGCACCCGGGCGACCTTTCGCAGGGCCGAATTGGGCTTTTTGGGGGTTGACGTATAAACACGGATACAGACCCCGCGTTTTTGAGGACACCCCTTTAAAGCCGGTGCCGTATTTTTCCCTTTGACCTGTTCTCGGCCCTGACGAATCAACTGATTGATAGTAGACATAAAATTGTTCTTTTTCCTCTTTTGAATGGTCTAACTGCCTGAAAGCTAAAAATCAAAATATATAAACCGTATTTCATTGATTGTCAATCTTTTTTTCAGATCCTTCCTCTAATAATTGGGGCAGGATAATTTTACGATAAACCGGCATTCCCGAACCGGCCGGGATCAATCTTCCCATGATCACGTTTTCTTTCAATCCCCGCAGAAAATCCTTTTCGCCGGCGATACAAGTGTCCGTTAAAACCTTGGTCGTTTCCTGAAATGAGGCGGCTGAGATAAAACTATCCGTGGAAAGAGAAGCCTTGGTGATTCCCTGGAGCAGGGGTTCTGCCTGGGCCGGTTTACCCCCTTGAGCCAGGATTTCCTGGTTTTTCAGAGTAAACACCTGCCGTTCCACCTGGTCTCCTACCAGATAGTCCGTATCTCCGGGGTCTTTAATTTTTACCTTCCGCAACATCTGCCGGACAATGACTTCAATATGCTTGTCGTTGATCTTAACCCCTTGCAAACGATAGACTTCCTGAACTTCGTTGACCAGATACTTGGCCAATTCCTTGATGCCACTGACACTTAATATATCATGGGGATTGGCTGATCCATCCATCAAGGGTTCCCCGGCCAGGATGACGTCCCCTTCCTGGACACTGACATGCTTGCCTTTGGGAATCAGATATTCTTTGGCCTCGCCTACTTCCGGGGTCACGATGACCTTCCGTTTCCCCTTGGTGTGTTTCCCGAAAGTGACCACTCCGTCGATTTCGGTAATCACCGCATGCTCTTTGGGCTTACGCACTTCAAACAGTTCGGCGACCCGGGGGAGACCCCCGGTGATATCCTTGGTTTTAGTGGTTTCCCGAGGTATTTTGGCAATGACATCACCGGCCATAACCGGATCCCCTTCCGAAACCATAACGATGGCCCCAATGGGCAAGAGATAGCGGGCAAAGGAATTGGTATCCGGAAGCCGGGCTGTTTTCCCGCTCTCATCCTTGATGGAAATTCGAGGGCGGACCTCGGCATCACGGTATTCAACAATAACCTTACTGGATTTCCCGGTAACCACATCCCGACGTTCCTCCAGGGTCGCACCTTCAGTCAGATCTCCGAACTTGACCCGGCCGGATACGGCGGTAATAATCGGAATGGTAAAGGGGTCCCAGTTGGCCAGGAGGGTTCCTGCCGGTACCTTCTGTTTATCCTTGACTTTGAGCAAAGTCCCGTAAATAAGCGGGTACCGTTCCCGCTCCCGGTTTTTTTCATCCAACACGCAAATCTGGCCGTTCCGGTTCATAACCACCTGATCCCCGTCCCGGTTTTGAACGGTATGGAGCTGGACAAATTGCACCTTTCCTTCGGTCCTGGATTGAAGGGAGGTCTGTTCCCCCCGTTTACTGGCCACGCCGCCGATATGGAAGGTTCGCATAGTCAACTGGGTTCCCGGTTCCCCGATGGACTGAGCGGCCGTAATGCCGATAGCCTCTCCAATATCTACCTGTTTTCCATAGGCCAGATCCCGACCATAACATTTGGCACAAACCCCTCGGGCGCTTTGACAGGTCAACACCGACCGAATCAGGATCTTTTCTATGCCGGCGTCCTCAATCCGCTCCACGGCTGCCTCATCGATTTCACTCCCGACGGCCACCAGCACCTCTTCCGTAAAAGGATCTTTGATGTCCTCCAGGGTAACCCGCCCCAAAACACGCTCCCCGATAGGCTGAATCACTTCCCCGGCCTCCCGGAGGGATTCGACAAAAATACCGTCAATGGTCCCGCAGTCAATTTCATTGATGATCACATCCTGGGACACATCCACCAGCCTCCGGGTCAGGTACCCTGAATTGGCCGTTTTTAAGGCCGTATCGGCCAACCCTTTCCTGGCCCCGTGAGTGGAAATAAAATACTCCAAAACACTCAATCCTTCCCGGAAGTTAGCCCGAATCGGGGTATTGATGATCTCTCCCGAAGGCTTAGCCATCAGACCGCGCATTCCGGCCAATTGCCTCATCTGATCTTTACTGCCCCTGGCCCCGGAATCAGTCATCATAAAGATGGGATTAAAACTGGCAACCTGGATCTCTTTATGATCCGGGCCGGTTGACACTTCCGAACCCATAACCTGCATCATCTTCTGGGCCACATCTTCACTGGCCTTGGCCCAGATATCGACCAGTTTATTGTATTTTTCACCATCCGTAATCAGTCCGTCCGTGTACTGCTTTTCGACTCTACGAACCTCTTCCTCGGCTTTTCTCAAAATTTCCTTTTTTTGAGGCGGAATTTTCATGTCGAAAACGGAAATTGAAATCCCCGATAAAGTCGCATAATGATATCCGACATCTTTTAGCCGGTCGGCTAAAAGAACAGTCTCCTTGATGCCGGCCTTCCGGTAACAGTCATCGATCAGTTTTCGAACCTCTTTTTTGGTCATAACCCGGTTGACGCGCTCAAAAGGAAGCACCGAGGGCAATATTTCCCCCAAAAGTACCCGTCCGACGGTTGTTTCAACCTTTTGGCCGTCAAAACGGACTTTAATTTTTGCCTGGAGGTCCACCTGCCCGGCATCAAAAGCGATACGGACCTCTTCCGGCCCGTAAAAGATCTTCCCTTCCCCTTTGGCAAACATCCGGTCCCGCGTCATATAATACAAACCCAGAATGATATCCTGAGAGGGGACAATGATTGGTTCCCCATTGGCCGGTGAAAGGATATTATTCGTTGACATCATCAGGACTCTGGCTTCTATTTGGGCCTGAATGGATAAAGGGATATGGACGGCCATCTGGTCCCCGTCAAAGTCGGCGTTAAAAGCGGTACAGACTAGGGGATGGAGCTGAATGGCTTTTCCCTCGACTAGAATCGGTTCAAAAGCTTGAATCCCCAAACGGTGCAGGGTCGGAGCCCGGTTGAGCAGCACCGGATATTCACGAACCACTTCATCCAGGGTATCCCAAACCTCCGGGGTTTCCTTTTCCACCATTTTTTTGGCGGTCTTAATGGTGGACACATACCCTTTTTCTTCCAGCCGATGATAAATAAAGGGTTTAAAAAGCTCTAAGGCCATCTTTTTGGGCAAACCGCACTGGTGGAGACGCAAATTAGGACCAACAACGATCACCGACCGTCCGGAGTAATCGACCCGTTTTCCCAACAGGTTTTGCCGGAATCGACCCTGCTTCCCCTTCAGCATATCGCTTAAAGACTTCAAGGGACGTTTGTTGGTCCCGGTAATCACCTTGCCCCGTCGGCCGTTATCAAAAAGGACATCAACAGCTTCCTGAAGCATCCTTTTTTCATTCCGGATAATGATATCAGGGGCATTCAATTCCAGAAGCCGTTTCAAACGATTGTTTCGGTTGATGACCCGGCGGTAAAGATCATTCAGATCGGAAGTGGCAAACCGGCCGCCATCCAGGGGGACCAGCGGTCTGAGATCCGGAGGTAAAATCGGTATAACGGTCATGACCATCCATTCGGGACGGTTTCCTGAATCCTTGAAGGCGTCAACGACTTTAAGTCTTTTGATAGTTTTTTTCTTTTTGGCTTCCGAATGGGTCGTTTGAATCTCTTCCCGCAAGGCAATGGATTCAGCTGCCAAATCCAGGTTTTTCAACAAACCTTGAATGGCTTCGGCCCCGATACCGGCCACCACTCGGTCTCCGAATTCTTCTTTGATCTGACGGTAACGCTCCTCGGAAAAAAGGCTTCGAACCGGCAAGGAAGGTTCTTTGGACTCCAGAACGATATAGGCTTCGAAATAGAGGACTTTTTCCAATTCTTTAAGGGTCAGATCCAAAAGGGTGCCAATTTTACTGGGAAGGCTCTTCAGAAACCAGATATGGGCTACCGGGCTGGCCAGTTCAATATGTCCCATCCGTTCGCGACGGACTTTGGACTGGATGACCTCCACCCCGCATTTTTCACAAACCACTCCCCGGTGCTTCATTCGCTTGTATTTTCCGCAGTTGCACTCATAATCCTTGGTCGGGCCGAATATCTTGGCACAAAAAAGGCCGTCCCGTTCCGGTTTGAAGGTCCGGTAGTTAATGGTCTCCGGCTTTTTCACCTCACCATGAGACCATTCCCGGATTTTCTCCGGAGAGGCCAGAGAAATTTTTACAGCATAAAAATTCAACGGGTCTTTGGGCTTGGCAAAGTAGCTGAATAGATCTTCCAAAGTAAACTCCTTAAATTCAAAGGTTCAAGGTATACGGTATAGGGTTTAAGGTATAAAAAATAACCAATGGCTCCCCATCGTTACCAAGGATTTTACCTTGGACCTTAGACCTTATACCTTTTATGGTTAATGTTCCGTCTGGGGTTCTCCCTCCAGGAGTTCCACATTAAGTCCCAGACTCTGTAATTCCTTTACCAGGACGTTGAAGGATTCCGGCAACCCGGCCTCCAGCACATTGTCCCCTTTGACGATTTTTTCATACATCCGGGTCCGGCCGACGACATCGTCGGACTTGACCGTCAAAAATTCCTGTAAAGTAAAGGCTGCGCCATAGGCCTCCATGGCCCAGACCTCCATCTCTCCCAGTCGCTGCCCGCCGAATTGGGCCTTTCCCCCTAAAGGCTGTTGGGTGACCAGCGAATAAGGTCCAATGGAACGGGCATGAATCTTATCATCGACCAGGTGGTGTAATTTCATCATATACATGACCCCGACGGTCACCGGACGGTCAAAGGCTTGGCCGGACCGGCCGTCATAGAGGATCGACTGACCGGTCTCCGGCAACCCGGCTAATTTAAGCAGTCGTTGGATATCCTCTTCCTTGGCCCCATCAAAAACCGGAGTAGCCATGTGGATGCCTTCCTGAAATTGTTTGGCCAGGACCGGAAGATACTCTTCCGAGAGGTTTTCAACATACTCTTCCACTTTTTTTGATTCGTATATTTTTCGGATCAACCGGCGAGTTTCCCCGTCCCTTCCAAGGTTATTCAACAGGTCGGCCACTTTTTTCCCGAGTTCCTTTGAAACCCATCCCAGATGGGTTTCCATAACCTGGCCTACATTCATCCTCGAAGGGACCCCTAAAGGGTTGAGAACGATATCGACCGGTGTTCCGTCAGCAAAACAAGGCATGTCTTCCGTAGGAAGAATTCTGGAAACCACCCCCTTATTCCCGTGGCGTCCGGCCATTTTATCCCCTACTGAAAGTTTACGTTTGACGGCCACATAGACCTTGACCATTTTAACCACACCCGGAGGCAGTTCGTCCCCTCTTTTCATTTTGGCGATTTTCTCTTCGAACCCCTCTTTGATCAAAGCCACCTGCTCCTGATAATCTTTAATGATCTTATCTACTTCCTCTTTTAGCTCTTTTCCTTTGGCAACTGAAAGTTCCTTCCATTTTTTTACCGGGATCCGGCTTAATCGCTCGGCGGTAAACTTCTCGCCACGGGCAATGACCACTTTCCCGCTGCGTTCTTCCTTAATGGTTCCGGCTGATACTTTTCCGGTCAATATTTTTTTTAATCGAAGCAGGGCTTCCCGCTGTACGATCTGGATCTCATCATTCTGGTCCTTCATGATCCGGGAAATTTCTTCCTCTTCAATGGCCCTGGACCGGGAATCCCGTTCCACCCCTTTACGGGAAAAAACATTGGCGCCAATAACAATCCCCTCTATCCCCGGAGGGACTCTTAAGGAGGTATCCTTCACATCACCGGCCTTTTCACCAAAGATGGCCCGAAGCAGTTTTTCTTCAGGTGAAAGCTGGGTTTCCCCTTTAGGAGTGATCTTTCCAACCAGGATATCACCGGGGGTTACTTCGGCTCCGATGCTGATGATCCCGCTTTCGTCCAAATTCTTCAAGGATTCGTCCCCGAGGTTGGGTATGTCCCTGGTGATTTCTTCTCTTCCCAGCTTGGTGTCCCGGGCGATCAGTTCAAATTCTTCAATGTGGATAGAAGTAAAAACATCCTCTTTAACCAAATGCTCTCCCACCAGGATGGAATCTTCAAAGTTATATCCCCCCCAGGACATAAAGGCCACCAGGACATTCCGTCCCAGGGCCAGTTCCCCTCTTTCGGTGGACGGACCGTCGGCGATTACCTGCCCCTTGCCGACCAGATCTCCCTTACGAACGATCGGTCTCTGGTTAAAACAGGTGTTTTGATTGGAACGTTGAAATTTGGTCAGTTTATAGATTTCAACATCGGCCCCCAGGGCTTTTTCCGATTCTTTGCCCGAGAGATAACGAACAACGATACGGTCGGCATCCACATCCTCAACAATCCCGTCCCGTTTGGCCAGAACGGTAACCCCCGAATCCCGGGCGACTACCTCTTCAATACCGGTCCCGATGATCGGAGCCCGGCAGGACAAGAGAGGAACCGCCTGGCGCTGCATGTTGGATCCCATCAAGGCCCGGTTGGCATCATCGTTTTCCAGAAAGGGAATCAACGATGCGGCCACGCTGACCAATTGGTTGGGGGAAACGTCCATCATGTGAATCGGTTCTTCTTCCTGATTGACCATGATGAATTCTCCATCTCTCCGGGCGGAAACCGTGGCATCCATGATTTTCCCCCCTTTATCCACCGACACATTGGCCTGGGCGATATTGAGATCTTTTTCATCCATGGCGCTCAGAAAATTAACCTCCCGGGAAACCATCCCCTCCTCAACCTTAAGATAAGGGGTTTCAATGAACCCGAATTCATTGACCCGGGCATAGGTACTTAAAGAGACGATCAATCCGATATTGGGACCTTCCGGGGTTTCAATGGGACAAATTCGGCCGTAATGGGTGGGGTGCACATCCCGAACCTCAAACCCGGCCCTTTCCCGGGTTAATCCCCCCGGCCCTAAGGCGCTCAGTCGTCTTTTATGAGTAATTTCCGAAAGCGGATTGGTCTGGTCCATGAACTGAGAAAGCTGGCTGGTCCCGAAAAATTCCTTCACCACGGCCGCCACCGGCTTGGGATTGATCAAATCATGGGGCATCAAGGTTTCAATTTCCTGTAAGGTCATCCTTTCTTTGATCGTCCGCTCCATACGCACCAAGCCGATGCGATATTGGTTTTCCAACAGTTCCCCCACGGCTCGAACCCGCCGGTTCCCCAGATGGTCGATATCATCCACCGGTCCATTAGCGTCTTTAAGTTCGATCAGCTTCTTGACGGTCAACAGGATATCTTCCTTGCGTAAGGTCCGTTCGGTTAAAGGAATATCCTGCTCCAATCTCCGGTTCAACTTAAGACGTCCTACGGAAGACAGGTCATAATTTTCAGAATTGAAAAAAAGGTTTTGAAAAAAATTACTGGCCACTTCCAGAGTTGGAGGGTTGCTGGGCCGCAATTTTTTATAGATTTCCAGGATGGCCTCTTCGGTGCCGGAAATTTTGTCCATGACCAGGGTATCCCGAAGCGATGAACTGACATTGACCCCATCGATAAAAAGGAGATCAAAATAGGGGACCTTTTTTTGAATGATCTGATCCAGTTTTTCTTTGGTCAGGGCCTCATTGCCGGCGGCCACGATTTCACCGGTGGCCGGATCAATCAAATCCTGGGCCAGGAAAAACCCTTCCAGGTCTTCTGTTTTGGCGGCCAGGGAAGAGATCTTGGCCTCTTGAAGCATCTTGATAATGCGTTTATTTATTTTTTTATTTTTTCGGGCAATGACCTCGCCGGTCAAAGGATGGACTATGTCCCGGGGGGCCTTTTTACCCAGCAGAAAATCGGGATTGACTTCCCGTTTAAGCTTCCCATCTTCGATCGTGATCCTCTCCCGTTCATAAAAGAAATTCAACAGGTCCTGATTGGTATATCCCAGAGCCTTCAATAGGATGGTGACCGGGAATTTTCGCCGGCGGTCGATCCGAACATAAACAATATTTTTAGCATCAAATTCCAGATCGATCCAGGATCCCCTTAAAGGGATAATCCTGGCCGAATACAACAAACGGCCGCTGCTATGGGTCTTCCCTTTATCATGATCAAAGAATATTCCCGGGGAACGGTGAAGCTGGCTGACTACGACGCGTTCCGTCCCATTGATGATAAAGGTTCCCTTGTCGGTCATCAAGGGGATCGTCCCGAAATAGATGTCCTGTTCTTTGATATCCCGGATAGTCTGACTCCCGGTATCCTTGTCCAGATCATAGACAATGAGACGGACGGTGATTTTCATCGGAACTTCATAGGTCATACCTCTTTGAAGGCATTCCCCTACCTCATATTTGACTTCTCCGAAAGAATACCGGACGAACTCCAGCGAAGACATACCGCTGAAATCCCTGATCGGGAAGACGCTTTTAAATACGCCCTGGAGTCCTATTTTCTCCCGTTGTTCCGGGTCTGTCTCTTTTTGCAGGAACCGTTCGTAGGACTGCTTTTGCATATCAATTAAATTGGGAATATCGATTATTTTTTCGATACGCCCGAAATTTTTTCGAAATCGAACGTTGTGAATAGACCGTTCTTTCATTCTTGCTCCTTCTCTTGGTATCTTAAGGAATTGGAATCCCGCTGATCCTTATAAGATGACCGGTCGGAAGACTTTATTTTGACGTAGAATCCTCACCTTATCTTTTTCCCTCGGGTAACAGGGGGGAAAAGATAGGTGAGGATGCAATATTTCAATAAAATTATTTAATTTCTACGGTTGCGCCGGCTTCTTCCAGCTGTTTTTTAACCTTTTCGGCCTCCTCTTTGGAAACCCCTTCTTTAATGGTGTTCGGCAGGCTCTCCACCGCATCCTTGGCCTCTTTCAGTCCCAGACTGGTAATAGCCCTGACCTCTTTAATGACCTGGATCTTTTTGTCCCCTACCCCGGTGATGATCACCGAAAACTCCGTCTGTTCCTCAACGGGCTGGGCTTCAGCGGGCGCCTGGCCCATGCCAGCCATAGCCATAACCGGGGCCGAGGCCTTGACACCGAATTTATCTTCCAATTCTTTCACTAATTCCGACAGTTCTAAGACCGTCATATTTGAAATAAACTCTATTACATCTTGTTTGGTAATATTCTCAGCCATCTTAATAAATCCTCCTTAATTTCTTTTAGGCCTTGGCTTTTTGTTCTTCGATAGCCTGTAAGGTCCCCATAAATTTCTGTATAATTCCGGCCAGGGTGGATACAAAACCCGTTGGCACGGCAATGAGTGAAGACAGCACCTGTCCCAATAACACATCTCGGGGAGGCATTTTGGACAATTGCCGGATCGCTTCCCCGGAAATGGGTTTCCCTTCCAACACCCCGCCTTTGAAAACAAAGGTTTCCCGGTCTTTAGAAAAATCCGCCAGGATTTTTGCGGCTGCCACCGGATCCTGGTAGCTCAGGGTGATCCCGCAAGGACCGACAAAGAGGTCTTTCAGGGAAGTCATCGGGGTTTCTTGAGCCGCCCGATTAAACAAGGTATTTTTGACTACCTGGTACTCATCGCCGCTCTGGCGCAGGTCGCGGCGCAGGCGGTTCAACGATCCGACATTCAACCCACGGAAGTCGGTAATAAAAACAGCCTTGGCTTGGGTTAAACGTTGATGGAGGTCGGTCACGATCTTTTCCTTCTCAGTCCGTTTCAACGATTGGTCCCTCCTTTCTCTTTAGGATTTTATTAAGGTTTTAAAGTCCGTGACGGCGACGGCTGAGTCATTTTCCCCAGAGTCTCGGCAGGCAGAAAGATTCAATTAGGCCTAAGCTACGGCACCTGCGGTCTTCGACCCTAAAACCAAAAGTCAATTGAATTGTTTTAATTAATACTACATGTAAAAAAAATATTCTCACCCCCACCCGGTCTCCTCTTTAAAAAGTGAGGGCGGGTGGGGGTGGTCTAACTGACAGGATTAGTTTTCCCTTCTTCGCTGGCCCCAGATCGGACCGCTCGAATTTTGGGTTTTATTATTTGGAAATTTCCTTAACAAATGAGGGATCTATTTTGATGCCGGGTCCCATAGTGGTCGAAATAGTTACATTCTTCAGATAGGTCCCTTTGCTGCTGGAAGGTTTGAGCCGGACCAGGGTGTCAAACAGGGACAGAATATTGGGGATCAGTTTTTCCGCGCCGAAGGAAACCCGCCCGACCGGGGCATGAACAATCCCATTTTTCTCTGCCCTAAACTCAATTTTCCCGGCCTTGATCTCTTTGACCGCCTTGGCCACATCAAAGGTCACGGTCCCGGTTTTGGCATTGGGCATCAAGCCTCTGGGGCCTAGGATCTTCCCGATTTTTCCCACCGTACCCATCAAATCCGGGGTAGCCACGGCCTTGTCAAAATCCGTCCAGCCGGCCTTTATTTTTTCCACCATCTCTTCGGCCCCAACGAAATCGGCCCCGGCCTCCAGGGCCTCCCTCTCCTTTTCTCCCTTAGCAAAAACCAGGACCCGGGTGGTCTTGCCCGTCCCGTTAGGTAATACGACGGCCCCCCGGACCATTTGATCGGCATGTCGGGGATCGACCCCCAATCGAACCGCCAGGTCTACGGTTTCATCAAAGCGGGTAAAAGAAGTGGATAAGGCCAGCTGAATCGCTTCTTCCAAGGGGTAACGTTTGGTTCGATCCACCTGGTCAATGGCTTTTTTATATTTTTTCCCTTTTTCTGACATAATGTACTTACCTACCTCTCTCAAGAATCTTAACCAATTTCAATCCCCATACTCAGTGCTGTCCCTTCAATAATCTTCTTGGCGGCTTCCAGGGTGTTGGCATTTAAGTCAGGCATTTTAAGCTTGGCGATTTCTTCGATTTGGGTCGGGCTGACTTTGCCGACCTTTTCCCGATTTGGGATCTTGGAACCCTTGGCTATCTGAGCGGCTTTCTTTAACAATATCGATGCCGGCGGGGTTTTGGTGATAAAGGTAAAAGACCGATCGGAAAAAACAGTGATCACCACTGGAATTATCATGCCTTCCTGTCCTTGGGTTCGGGCATTAAAGGCCTTACAAAACTCCATGATATTAACACCGTGCTGCCCCAGGGCCGGACCTATCGGTGGAGAGGGGTTGGCTTGAGCCGCAGGAACCTGAAGTTTGATATAGCCGACGATTTTTTTAGCCATTATTTCTATTCTCCTTATATTAAAAAGAATTCAGAATTCAGGAGACAGAATTCAGAATAAAATCTTAAAAAAACAATCCCTTATTCTGGCTTCTGGCTCCTGAATTCTGACTCCTGCCTTTATAATTTCGCCACCTGAACAAAATCGAGTTCAACAGGGGTAGCCCGGCCGAAAATACTGATTAAAACCTTGATCTTTCCCTTGTCCGGTTTCACTTCTTCAACGACACCGTTGAAATTGGAAAAAGGCCCATCAATCACCCGCACTTCGTCACCCTCTTCAAAAAAGAATTTGGGTTTCGGTTTAATGGCCCCTTCAGCCATTTGGTCAATGACCTTCTGGGCCTCATCATCAGGGATCGGAACCGGCTTGTTTTTTTCTCCAATAAATCCAGTTACTTTTGGTGTATCTTTCACCAGATGCCAGGTTTCATCATTAAGTTCCATACGAACCAGGATATAACCCGGATAAAATTTTCGGGACGAAGTTTTGCGTTCTCCCTTGACCAATTCCACCACTTTTTCAGTGGGAACGAGAACTTGGGAAAACAAATCTTCCTTCCCCAGGGATTTAATATGCTCTTCCAAGGCCATCTTCACCTTGTGTTCAAAACCGGAATAGGTGTGTACAATATACCACTTATGTTCCACAGGCCCGCCTTTTTGTCCTAATTATCTTTTTAATATTATCCCGACTGCTTTGGCCAGCCCCACGTCCAACAGTCCCAGAAAAAAAGCGACCAGAACGGACAAAATAATCACCATAGCGGTGGCCGCAATCGTTTCTTTTCTGGAAGGCCAGGTTACCTTTTTAAGTTCAATCCGGACCTCTCGCAAAAAATCTTTGACCAGTCCTAGCCATTGGATTTTTCCCACCCATCTGGTGGCCAATCCTTCTTCCGGCCCTTCTTTAAGAGCAGGTTTTTTTAGATTTCCTTTGTCTTTATCTTTGGTTTTGGTAACAATCGAAACATCATCTTCTTTGCCCGGCTCGTTATCCACGGGTTTGGGTGCGGTTTCGGTTATCCCCTGTTTCTTTTTAGACTTAACCTTCTTCATATCTACCAGGGCCTCTTTAGTTGTAGATTCCAGAAATTATTGGCAGGCCAGGAGGGATTCGAACCCCCAACACCCGGATTTGGAGTCCGGTGCTCTAACCGTTAGAGCTACTGGCCTGTAAGACCAGACCACCACCCCTTGGACCTATTTGGTTTCCTTGTGCGCAGTATGGCTCTGGCAAGAAGGACAGTATTTTTTGAACTCTAACTTATCCGGGGTTTTCTTTTTATTCTTGGTTGTGGTGTAGTTTTTTCTTTTACATCCGGTACATGACAATATGATAATATCCCGCATAGCTGATCCTTATATTCACAAGGGTCAAGGATTCGAGGGTTCAAGGATTCAAGGGTGTTAAATTCCCTGCCTTTCACTTGAACCCTAGGCCCCTGGAATCCTTTCTTATTCAATAATATCCGAGATGACGCCGGCACCCACGGTGCGGCCCCCTTCCCGG
>CAZSTT010000011.1:9012-38724 GCA_964609705.1 uncultured Thermodesulfobacteriota bacterium | reverse complement strand
CCCGGCTCCCGGCCTTCAAACCCGGCCTCACTGAGTTCCGGGTCATACCGAACTGAACCGATTACCTGAACCCCTCTCTTCACCAGTTCGGCGGTCATTTTTTCCCTCATGCCCTCCGAAGGCACCTTATTAAGTATGGCCTTAACCCGGTAGATGCCCATGCCCTCGCTCATATACACGATCTTCCCGGCCAGGGCCATGGATTCAAAGGAAGGTTCCACTATGATGAAAACCGTATCCACATTTCTTTCCACCCCTCGCCCGAAACTTTCCACCCCGGCCTCCATATCCACCACGACGACCTCTTTTTCCCTCAAGTCCAGCTTTCGCATGAGGTCCCTGGTAATATCGGCCATGGAACAGGCGCACCCCTGGAATGGATCTTCGATCTTTCCAACCATCATAAATTGGAGGTTCTGGTTGGAAAGGATGAATTCCGAAGGAATATCATCCAAAGAAAGGGTTTCCTCACCCGTCAGCCATTCCGTTCCCGGGGAAGGATTACCGACGGCGAAACGGCTGAGCAGAGTTATCAGGGGTTTCGGTTCCTTCTCGAAACCTAAAAAACGGGATAATCCGGGATTGGATTCATCCGTATCAAGGACACAAACCCGGTAACCTTGTCTCAAAAAAGAACCGGCCAGCAGCGTGGTCAGGGAACTTTTACCCACCCCGCCCTTCCCGCAAAGGGCCACTTTTTTTACCGGGCCGGGGTTAGGGGCATTGGCCTTTAAAAAAGCCCGGATCTTCTTGGAGGCCTCGACCATCTCTTCCTGGGTCTCGGCCGCGCACATGCCGCAATCGATACATCCTTCATCATCGTAAAAGGCCACCCCGAGGGGGCAATGAAAAATCCCCATTATTAATCCGCTTCCCCCATCATCCCATCCGGTGCCGGAATATGATCGGGAGGGCGGACCATTTTCATCAGGCGGGCTTCCGAAGGACAGTTTATGACACACAGACCGCAACCGATGCATTTTTCGGTGTCGATAAAAGCCCTCTCTCCGTTCCGATCCGGATAATACTGGAGGGTATCAGCCCCGACGGGACATCCCTTTTCCATACAGATCCCGCATCCCTTACATTTTTCGGGATCCATGACGGCTATAAACCGACTCTTAACGATAACATCCTGACCCAGACGGGCCTGGGCGTCTTTGTTGACCTGGAATTGGCCGCAGCAGTCATAATGACAATTACAGACCAGAGAAGGCAAACGATTGGTGTTTCCGGACAGGTGAACCAACTGGAGCTGGTCGAAGGTATCAAAAAGGGTGATCACTTCTTCATAGGTTAATTTTTTTCCTGCCCCGCGATTAAGATTATACTGGCCGGCTCGGCCGCAGGTCACACAGGATACTTCCGGAACGGTGTCCTGGCACTCCCGGTCCGGCTCCGCCCTTTTGCAGGCGCAGGGGAGCAGGACGATCGGGTCCGAGGCCTTGAATATCTGCCGGATGTCTTCGTAAGGTAACAATCCCGGAATATCCCTGATCGATTTCCATCTGGGAATGACCCGCATATTTCGCCGTAAAGGGGCCTTGCCGGATAAGACATCCTCCACCCTTTGTTCCCTGTCTTCCCGGCTGGTCGCCTGAAGCAGACGAAAGAATTCCTCATCAAAAACGTCCGCATACTTGGCGACATCGGCCGATCCGGCGCTGTCATGCAGCGCCCCCCAGGACCGGATCAGGTGCCATCCTGTTTTACCCTGAAAAACAAGCCCTTTTTCAAAGAGGATCTTCAGCCGTTTTTCCACGGTTTCCCGGGCCAGGTTCAACTTTTCGGCCAGGGATTCACTGGAAGCTGAAAGTGCGTTCAATATCCGGGCTTCCTCCGGATCAGCCAATTTGGCCAGAAGGAGAGGAATATTTTTCAAATCGGGTTTCCCCATTTTGGTGGCCAATTCTTGGTAAACAGGATCGATACTGATGTTCTGGTCCATTTCCTTTCTCCCCTTAAAACCTATTTCCATATAAAGCATTCATGCCCCTATGTGGCGCCACGAGCCGGTCGGCCCTGCCGACCTAAACAGGAGGCCTCCAAGGAGGCCGGGACATGAAAATGACCCGTAGGGGCGGGTTTCAAACCCGCCCCTACAAAGGCCTTAATCCAGAATTAGGTGGTTTAAATCTATTTTCGAAATAAACCGCCTTATTGCCTGTTGGAATGGTCAGGGATGAAGCACTAAAACAGATTTTCGCCCCACGCCTCACGCTTTTTTAAGCCCGGTTCGGGGAATAGCCCAGGGCGGTGTTGGCAATGATGGTCGTGTGCATGTTGGAGGTCCCTTCCAGGGTCTCGAACTGTTTTGAATCCCTTAAGAAGCGGCCGCAAGGGTATTCATCGGAATAGCCGAAAGACCCGAAAAGCTTCATGCACTCATTAGCGGCATGGACCACCACCTTGGCCCCATAGAGTTTGGACATGGAGGTCTCCATGACATTGGGAACTCCCTTGTCTTTAAGCCAGGCCGCCTTATAAACCAGAGCGGCCAGGGACTCATGTTCCATCTTCATTTCGGCGATCTGCTGCTGAATCAATTGATAGCGGCCGATCTGCTGTCCGAACTGGGACCGTTCATTGGCATATTTAATGGATTCCTCCAGAATGGCCCCGGAAAGACCGAGGGCCCCGGCGGAACACCCCAGACGGGTGCTGTTCAACTGGGTCATGCACATTTGAAATCCCTTATTGACTTCCCCAAGCACCAGGTTTTTAGGGACCTTGACGTCTTCAAAGGTAATCTCGGCCGTATCGGAGGCTTTCAGCCCCACTTTGTCATGAATTTTTCTCCGGGTGATTCCCGGAAGGCTGTAATCCATGATAAAACAGGTGACCCCTCTGGCCCCGGCGTCTTTATCGGTTTTGACATAAAGCAGACCATGGGTGGTGACCGTTCCGTTGGTGATCCACATCTTGTTACCGTTGATCAGATAGTAATCCCCTTTATCCTCGGCCCGGCATTTCATGCCGGCCACATCGGAGCCGACATCGGTCTCGGTCATGGCAAAACTGCCGATATATTCGCCGCTGACGAATTTAGGAATATAGTGGTTTTTCTGCTCGGGGGTTCCGAATTTTTGAATGGTCAGAGACGGTCCCCAGCACTGCATGTTAAAAGGCATCCGCCAGGAGGTGTGAACCTTGGCCACCTGTTCCGCGGCCAGGACTCCTTCCAGAAAACCCATGCCATTGCCGCCGTATTGCTCTTCGATACAGAAACCGAAAAAACCCAGATCAGCCATCTTGTCGAAGATTTCTTTACGCCAGTGTTCATTCTTTTCATCCTCTTCCACATGAGGTTTGATTTCATTCTCGGCAAAATCCCTGGCCATATCCTGAAGCATTTTTTGTTCGTCGGTTAATGCAAAATCCATCGCTTTTCCTCCTGAATCCTTGATAGCGTTAAAGATTAAAAGGTATCCATGTATTTCCTGGAAATATAGTGAAAAGGGCCATATCCGTCAAGAAGGAAATATTCTGAACCGGGGGGAGGCGTTCATAAAAAGAACTGGGACAGACAGCCAGTTATCAATACAGCCTATAGTCTTTTTTCATTTGTGCCGATAAGCGATAAGAGGATCTTAAAAATTCTAAACAAACCACAGGAGATTCCTCACAGGAGATAATTGTGCAAAATATTCCAATACTTTTGGCTGTACCCGGGATGGTGATCGCCAAAGATGTCATGAGACCGGATAATCCAGAGGGATTTCCTGTCTGCGGAAAAGGAACCCATTTATCCGATTCTCTTATCGAACGTCTTAAAAAAACAGGGATTCAATCCATAACCATTGAGGGAAATCCACCCAAAATGGAGGGGGATGTTTCCACCGAGGAAAAATTGGCAGCTCTTGAAAAACGTTTCAGAAAAATCTCCGGTGATCCTGTTATGAATATGATCAAAAAAAAATTCCAAAATCTCTTAATCCGATCGGAGAACGGATAGAATGGAAGACAATAAAATCGAAATCCGGCGCATTATCAAAGACACAGGATCCATCCCGACCCTTCCCGGTATTATCACTAAATTAAATGCCCTTGCCGAAAACGGAAAGTCTTCCACCCAAGAAATGGCCAGGGTTGTATCCTCCGATCAGGTCCTTTCGGCCAAAGTCCTCAGACTTGTTAATTCTCCGTTTTACGGTTTTTCAGGACGAGTGTCGACCATATCCAATGCCTTGATCCTTCTGGGGGTCAATGTTGTGAAAAGTCTGGCGCTTAGTTCTACGATCTTTGAGATTATGGAAAAAAGCATTGTCGGATTATGGGAGCACTCGCTCGGGGCCGGGATTGCCGCCAATATCATCGCTAAAAAACTTAAACTCCAGGAGTGTGAGGAGATATCCACCGCCGCTCTTCTTCATGATATCGGAAAAGTGATTATCAAGGTGCGTCTGGGAGAGAGCTACAATGATCTCCTTAATTTAATCGAACAAAAGGATATTCCAATGAGAGCGGCCGAATATGAATTACTCCATGCCGATCATGCCGAGATCGGTGAATGGCTGGCCAGTGCCTGGTACCTTCCCGACAAATTGAAGGAACCTCTGGCCTGTCACCATAATATAGAGAAAGCGAATGCCTACCTGGTTGGCACTTCCGTTGTCCATGTCGCCGATGTCTTGACTAAAGCCGCTGGTTTTGGTTTCAGTGGGGATGATCTCGTTCCTGCAATCCACCCGACAGCCTGGAAAAAACTCGGGATCGGAGAATCGGAACTGGGGGAGATTATTATCGAGCTTGAAGATAAACTGGTTGATTTAAAGAACTTCAGCTTGGAGATACAGTCTAATGATGTCTCCCTGTCTTAGGATCGCTTTTATCTCCCAGGGGCAGCCTCCGGTATCACCTCTGAAAATCCGTCTGGAAAGCAAAGGGTATCATGTAGTTTCCCTGAGCAGGTTGTCCGGTGTATTGGGTTTTATTTATTCCGACCCGCCCGATATCATCATCGCCGATTTAACATCGGCCGTTGACGATATGCAGGCTTTGTTAAACGACATCGAGAAAGACAGTTATTTCAGTACCATTCCAATTATAGGTCTGGTTAATGAGACGGTTGAAGAGTTGTTTGACTGGGATCGATTTCCACTCGATGACTTCGTTACTGTTCCGATTAACTATAACGAGCTTTTCAATCGGGTTCAACTGGCCTCTAAACGGATTCACAGGGTTTTCGATAATAATCCCCTCACCAAGCTTCCCGGGAACACTTCGATCCAACAGGCGATAGTCAGGGCCATAGGCAAACCTCTGGCGGTATGTTACGTTGACATCAACAACTTTAAACCTTTCAACGATACTTATGGTTTCACCAGAGGCGATGAAGTGATCCGCATGTTGGCCAGGATAATGGCCAATGACGTTAAGGAATCAAGCGATGGAGGGTTTTCGGGTCACATTGGCGGGGACGATTTTGTGTTTATTGTTCCCCTCGAACAGGCAGAGAATGTTTGTCAAACCATTATCGATCATTTTAACCTGATAATCTCCAGCCTTTTCGGGGAAAAAGAAAAAACAAAAGGTTATTACCTCTCCTGGGATCGAAAAGGCCAGGAACAAAAAGTACCTCTAATGGGAATCGCCATCGCAGTCGTCCCTACCGATGCCCCGCAGGTGCAACATGCCGGAAAAGTAGCTGAAATAGCTGCAGAACTTAAAAAAATAGCCAAAAAGAAACCGGAAAGCTGTTATGTTATTGAAAGGAGGAAAGTGAATAAAAAGTAAAGTGATACAAACCCCTGGAAATTTCCCTTAACGGTTCGCTGTCCCGGCGGCCCGTTGATCCAATACTACCTTCTTTTGCATTCTTTATAATTTCTAATATCTTTTTCCAATAACCCATGACTCCGCGGTTTCCTTTTTGGTGAATAGCCCAAAAGGGGCAAACAAGCCTTTTCTTTTCAATAATCACCGTTTTTCCCAAAGGTCATTGAAAAAAGAACCAAATTTTTCTTGACAGGATTTTTTCTCCTGAATACTATCTCATCTATTGATCGACATTCCTTTAAGCCTTCGCCATTCTTTTATAAACCAGGTAGAAAGGCAAATCACATTTCAATAAATTTCAAAAAGGGGGTTTCTATGAAGAGCAAGGTTAAGAATTTAGAAGCAGGAATCAATCGCAGAGATTTTTTAAAGGGGACCGCGGCAGTGGCCGCGGCGGCCGCGGTGTCGGGTCCATTTTCCCTGGCCAGGGCCGCTGGCCCTGAGATCCGGGTGGGCATGACCCTGACCTATTCCGGGGTTTATGCCATGATCGGTAAAAGGGTGGAAAACGGTATCAGGCTGGCCTTTGCCTTGTCCAAGTACAAGGACCAGGTCAAGTTCTTCGCCGAGGATACGCAGGGAAAACCGAACGTGGCCATCGAAAAGGCCCAAAAACTTTTTGAAAAAGAACAGGTCCATATGTTGGCCGGACCGATTGCCGGACATGAATCGCTGGCGGTCAGCGAAATGCTCAAGCCCAAGAAAAAGCTCATGCTCCTGGCCTACGGGGCCAATATCAAGCTCTGCGGTGAGTCCTGCAGCCGCTACACCTTCCTTTGCGGCCACACACCTTGGAACCAGAGCTATCCGGCAGTAGACTGGTTTTTGAAAACCTTGGGAAAAAAGGTTTATCTGATCGGAGCCGATTATTCCACCGGCCATGAAGTCGTCAAATTTTTCAAGGAGCCTTTTGAAAAAAAAGGCGGCCAGGTGGTCGGGTCTTTTTTCGCCCCTCTGGGGACGACTGAATTTGCACCTTACCTGGCCAAGATCAAGAGTGCCAGCCCCAAACCGGATGGCATCTTCGGCTTTATCGGTGGAAATGATCTGATCAACTTCGTTAAACAATATGCCGAATTCGGACTCCAGAAAGAAAAAATTCCCATTATCGTTGGTTTGGGCGGTTTCAGCCCGGTTTTAGTTCCGGCCATGGCCGAAGCCTCGGTCGGCAACTATCATGTATTTCATTACAGCAACTGGCTGGAGAACAAAGAAAATGACGCCTTTAAGGCCGCCTATACCAAAATGTTCCCCGGTGAAATATCGGATGAAAGCGTGTTGCTGGGATATGAAGTCGGAACCATGATGGTCAAAGGGTTGGATGCCGCCGGAGGTAAACCGGAAGACACGGAAAAAATTATTACCGGTATTGAAAAAGTGGATTACCGAAGTCCTAGGGGCCACATCAAGATGGATCCCAACCATGTGGCCAACGTGCCCATTTATCTCTTCCAGGTGGTCAAACAGGACGGGAAATATATTCTCAAAACCGCGGCCTATACGGGTAATTTCGGCACTCCTTATTCAGGACCGGATGCCCCGGGCGGTGTATGTAAAATGTAAAAAAGTTTAGAAACAGTCATATCTATATTTTTTTATACCACGGACACGACCAACAAAGACTGACGGAAAAGTCTGTGATCGTCTGTGCGGGTCAGTGGCTGATATGAGTTCTAAAAAAAATAAACTTTAATAAAAAACAAAACAAGACAGAGAGCGATCTTGGACATCTCATTGTTACTGACCAATCTCCTTTACGGGGTTACTATCGGCAGCGCCCTGATCCTCATCGCCAGCGGACTATCGTTGACCTTTGGGGTGATGGGCGTACTGAACTTCGCCCACGGGGGCTTATGCATGCTGGGTGCCTATTTTGGCTACACCCTGGTCCAGGTTACGGGAAACTTCTGGATGGCCATGATCCTGGCCCCACTGATCGTGGCCACTATAGGGATTCTCATGGAATCCTTTACTATTCGGCCCCTCTATGGGTTGAATCCTTTATACCAGCTTTTGCTGACCGTCGGTCTGGCCATGATCATCGCCAACGCCGTGCTTCTTTTTTGGGGGGGGGATCAGCTTTCCATCACCCTTCCCGCTTATTTCAAGGGATATATAAACCTTTTTGGAGTCTATTACCCCCGCTTCCGCTTGTTTGTGCTTCTATTCAGCGCGACGATAGCAGTGATTCTCTGGCTTACTATAAGCCGGAGTAAATGGGGTATCGTTATCCGCGCCGGCATGCATGATCTGGAAACGGTAAATGCCTTTGGGATTAATATTTACAGGGTCTTCTCCTTTGTTTTTGCCATCGGCGCCGGGTTGGCCGCCCTGGCCGGGGTGATCATCGGTTCCATGCGGGCTATAAACCCCGAGATGGACTTTGAATTGCTGACCAGCGGACTGCTGGTGGTCGTTATCGGCGGCATGGGCTCCTTTCGCGGTGCGGTGGTAGGATCCCTCCTCCTGGGGATCACCGAGGCCTTCGGTGCCCAATTTTTTACCGGTGCCGCCAAATTTTCAGTCTGGGTATTGATGGTTGTCGTCCTCCTTTTCCGGCCGGAAGGCCTTATCAAGGAGGATTGATATGAAACGTTCACTGGTTTTCTGGATCATCCTGGCCGTATTAATTGCCTTTCCCTGGGGAGCCAATATCCTCTACAGCAGTTTTTACATCTCATTACTGACACGAATTTTTATCTATGCCATCATCGTGGTCGGTTTTGATCTGCTGGCCGGGTATACCGGGATGATTTCTTATGGTCACGCCCTGTTTTTCGGAACAGGGGCTTACCTGACCGGAATGATTCTCAAGCACTGGACTCCCTGGTTTTGGCCCCCTCTTCTACTCACGGTTTTAGCCAGCGGCTGTATCGCCTACATCATCGGTTTTTTATCCATACGCACCCGGGAAATCTATTTTGTTTTTCTGACTTTCGCTTTTTCCCAGTTCTTTTTTGTCACCGCCAACAGTTGGAATTTTATCGGCGCCTCCAATGGTCTTTCGGCCGTCCCTAAGCCGGTTATTTTCCCGGGAATAAGTCTCTCCGGGGATAATTCCTTTTATTATTTCGCCTTAGCCGTCCTGGTAGCGGGGTATCTGTTGGCTCGCCTGATTACCCAAAGCGCCTTTGGAAAAGTCATGGTCGGAGTCAGAGAGAATGAGGAAAGAACAAAATTCCTGGGCTACGATACCCGAAAAACCATCCTGCGGGTCTTTATTATTTCCGGCATCTATGGCGGCTTTGCCGGTGCCCTGATGGCCGCGTTTAACTCTTTTGTTTCCCCCAACCTCTATCACCCGGCCGTATCGGGAGAGATCATTATGATGGCCCTTCTGGGTGGTATGGGCACCCTGGTGGGACCGGTGATCGGCTCCGGTCTGGTCATCATCCTGGGGGATATCCTGTCCAGTTGGCTGGCCGAATCTTGGATGATGATTCTGGGGGCGATTTTTGCCGCTGTAATCTTATTCAGCCCAGGCGGGGTCATGGCCATCAGCCAAAAAATCAGCCAACGGATAAAAAAAGGAACAGACCATGGCCATCCTTAGATTACAAGGGGTAGGGAAAAACTTCGGGGCCCTGGAGGTTTTATCGGAGATCGATCTGGATATCGCAGCCGGAAAAATAACCAGCGTTATCGGCCCGAACGGCGCTGGGAAAACAACTCTTTTCAATGTCATTTCAGGACGTTTTCCTGTTAGTTCCGGAACCATCCTTTTTAAGGATCGAAATATTGCCCGATTAAAGGAACATGAAATCACTTTAGCCGGACTGGCCCGCTCTTTCCAGATCACCAATATCTTTCAAAAATTGACCGTCTGGGAAAATATCTTTCTGGCCGTTCAAACTCGGTCGCCGAAAAGAATGAGCCTGTTTACCCGGTTCCAGAAGTTGGATGGAGTCAAAAACCGGACCGGGGATATCTTGAACCGGGTTGGACTCAGTCAATGGAAAGATACTCCGGCGGGCCAACTCAGCCATGGAGATCAACGTCATCTCGAAATCGGAATGACCCTGGCCACAGGCCCGGAACTTCTCCTCTTGGACGAGCCCACCAGCGGAATGTCCCCGGCGGAAGCCGCCCAGACCATGGATTTGATCAAGGATCTGTCCAAAGATGTCACGATTTTTCTCATCGAACATAACATGGATATTGTGATGAATATTTCCGACCATATTTATGTATTAAATTTCGGCCGTAAAATTGCAGAAGGCTCACCGGAGGAAATTGCCGACAACCAAGAAGTGTGCCGGGTTTATTTGGGAGGAGTATGACCGCCCTGACATTGGAAGAAATCCACAGTTATTACGGCATCAGCCATGTCCTGCACGGACTGTCACTGGAAGTGAAGGAAGGGGAAGTGGTCTGCCTGTTAGGAAGAAACGGAGCAGGAAAAACAACCACCATCCGATCGATCATCGGACTTACCCCGCCTCGAATGGGAAAAGTCACCATTTTCGGCCAGGAAATACAGGGTAAAAAACCCTATGAAATCTTTCGCCTAGGTGTACGCCTTATTCCCCAGGGCCGCCATATTTTCCCCATGCTCACCGTGGAGGAAAATCTGAAATTGGCCCTGGTAGCCGCCGGCATTAAAGAGGATAAAATCGAGTTGGACAAGGCCTATGCCATGTTTCCGGTCCTAAAAGAAAAAAGGCGTGACAAGAGTCGAACCCTCTCCGGGGGACAATTGCAGATGGTGGCCAACGCCCGAGCCCTTTTAGGACCGGCCAGGTTGGTCCTTATGGACGAGCCCACCGAAGGTCTGGCACCTATTCTTATTGAACAGATAGGACAAACTATTCTGGAGATGAAAAAAATCGGAAAGACGGTTCTATTGGCGGAACAGCATCTTCAGATGGCCCTGAACGTAGGAGACCGTCACTATATTATCGATAACGGCCACCTCGTTTTTCAGGGAACGTCCGAAGAAATCCAGACCAACGAAGAGATCAAGACGACCTATTTAGGGGTTTCTAAAAAAAGTATCAAAATACAAAAAGGAGAATGTGACTGATGGACTGGACAATCCATGTGCTCTATCTGGGGGATATCACCATTCCCAAGGCCATGGGGACCATGGGGCTGGACCCGAATCTGGTCTTCGCCGCACCCTACCTGGCCTTCCTTCTGGAATCCGGGGACCGAAAAATCATGGTCGATACCGGTATTCATTCCCGTTTTATCATCGACGGGAAAGCCTGGGCCGGAGCCCCGGCTAAGGGGGGGGAATCTTTTCTGCTGGAAGCGCTGAAAAAACATCAAACCTCACCGGAAGAGGTCGAAGCGGTTCTCTATACCCACCTGCACAATGATCACGCCGGAAACAGCCATCTGTTTCCCAAGGCCCTTCATGTTTTCCATTATGACGAATGGAACGAACTCATCAATCCTCTGCCCTCGATGCAGATTCGGCAGGATTTCGACCCGGCGGTGATTCCGATTCTGGAAAAATTTCGCTGCCGAAAGTTGGTGGGGGACGGGAATTTCACCGGGGGCATCCGTTATTATCACACCCCTGGTCACACCATCGGCGGCTTAACCTTCGCCATTGATACCGCAGACGGCCCCTACGTTATTCCCGGGGATATCATCAATATTTATCAGAACCTGTTTCCCAAGATGTCCTGGATGCTGGGATTGGACGGGAAGCGGGTGGACATAACCCCCGCCCCCGAGCGCTACGGCCCCCTGGGGGTTCCCTCGGCCATTATTTATGATCATTATGCCTGGTACCGCTCGATATGGAAGATACGGGGCTTGCTGAAAACGCCGAAGCATCTCCTGCCCTGTCATGATCCGGCCATTTGCGGCAAGACCTTTCCCGGAGACTCCATTGATTTGGATATACCGGAATAAAACAAGGCAACGGGCTATGGGCAAGGGGGTTCGGGAAAAGAAAAACCGAAAAATTGTTTGGCCTGTTGCCTATAGCCTATAGCCTATAGTCCATAGCCTAATTCCAAACTATTTTCTACAAGAGGCCAAAAAAATATCCGGATTGAATTAAGGAGATATAAATGGAAAAAGTGATTATCAGTGCGGCCCTGACCGGGGCAGCCACCCGTAAGGAACAAAACCCGGCAGTTCCCTATACCCCCCAGGAATTTGCCGATGAGTCCTATAAATGCTGGAAGGCCGGAGCAGCCATTGTCCATATCCATGTCCGCGATCCGAAGACAGGCTTCCCCACGGCGGAAATTCCTTTGATCAGGGAAACGATTAATGCCATAAGGGATAAATGCCCGGAGCTGATTATCAATATGAGTTCGGCCATCGGGGTCGGTGTCTCCAGTGAACAGCGTATCGCCCCTATCGTCGAAATGAAACCGGAACTGGCCTCTCTGAACACCAATTCCATGAACTTTTCCATCGCCGATCATAAAACGGGACAAATCGTCATGAACGGCGATGCTATCTTTGAAAACACCTTCAATATGATGATCGATTTTGCCAAACAGATGCGGGCCAACGGAGTCAAGCCGGAATGCGAGGCCTATGACTTCGGCGGCATTTATAATATCCTTTTGGTCCGCAAGCAGGGTATTTTTGAAGAACCGATGCATTTTCAACTGGTCTTCGGGGTAGCCGGAGGCGTTCCTTTTACGCCCTTGAACACGGTCCATATGCAAAGTCTTTTACCGCCCGACGCCACCTGGTCGGTCTGCGGTGTGGGGCCGAATCAGTTTCCGGCCGCGATCCAGGCTTCCATCATGGGCGGTCATATCCGGGTCGGCCTTGAAGACAATATTCGGGTGCTGAGAGGGAAAATGGCCCAGGGAAGCTGGGAGCAGGTTGAGGTGGCCAAACGCATTGTCGAACTGGCCGAGAGGGATGTGGCCACACCGGACGAGGCCAGGAAGATCCTCAATCTGATTTAATATTTTTGGGAAGTTCCCTTTATGGTGTGATTGCCGACGGGATTGAAAGAAGATCCTCTACCACCAAAGCCGTTTTGTTTGGTGACAATGAGATCTTATTTCAGGAGTCTCCCCGGCCGATCAGCCTAGTTGATCGACCGGATGCCGACCTTCCTAAGAGGCCCCCAAAGGAGGCCGGGGCGGCCGGCTCTGCCGACCTGAGAAAAGGCTTCTATTAAGAAGCCGGATAAAATTGTCTGGATCAAAGACTATATTCGTACTGCATTAACGGACCTGATTGAACATATCGATGGAACAGCTGGGGCAAAGGATCTGGACCCGGGTAATGGGGTCGCCATCCCTGAGCTTTTCAATGTCCTGGTGTTCTTTTCTCATTTTGTCGGAGCAGTGGAGGCAGTAAACTTCCCCGCATTCAGGACAGGTCACCCAACCTTCATCGTCCGTATAATCCAATCCGCAGCTTTTACATTTCTTTTGCATAGTGTTTTTTCCTTCCCCTTGACTTAATCGATTAATTTGAAGAAAAATGACCGGTTTAGGAATAAACTATAAGAAGCCCTTATTTATATGTCAAGGAAGAAAAAGTTTCGAGGGAATTCTTAACTTTTTTCACTTTATCGCAGCTTCCTCTCCTGTCACAAAAGCCCGGGCTGTTTGAGATCTTCATGTCAATGAGGTTTATTTTAATCAACATGAACTGCCATCGATTTAATATCGGTCCTAAGTCCGGCAGACAGTATATTTATTAAAATTTTGAAGGCCGGGAATGGAACCGGAGGTGAACCGTATTAGGGGCGGAAAGGCTATTATTAAAAGTTATGAATGTTGAGTCCGATCAGTTGGTATGATACCAAAACCAGGTATAAAAAACTAACTAGAACGATGGCAATTTTGACGCGTTTATACCGGCTGAACAGACATAAGATAAAGGAAGAAAAAGAGACGATGGCAAATTTCCAGATCCAAAACTTCTCACCCCAAAGGTTAATAGCCGATTCAACAAGGGGATTTAACTCACGCCCCCCTTTTTCCAGAATCATCAGGGTAAAACAGGAGTCCAGATAATTCAAACCGATAATTAAAACTAAAAAAAATAACAGCTTTGGACTGTAATGATCCCTCAGGCACAGTTCAGAATAAACCCGTTCTCCCAAGGAACCCTCGCTTCGCCCAGGGCTGGAAAATTCATTAAGCATAAGGACTGATTATCTCTACTCGATATTTATATTTTTTATTCCGAATTCTCTTAATCAATGAAATAAGCAACTAATATGCCAATAAAACTTTCCGAATTATATCAATTTATTATTTAAGAGAGAACCGAAAGAATGAACAAGAGTGGAAACAAATCTCTTCTAATGGGTAATTATTTTCTCAAAAAGGGAAGGAAATTTATCTCACAAAAGTGGAAATCTAGTACTGTTAAACCACCCCTTTTTTTATTTCTTTCTCTAAAAATAGCTCCTTCCCTTGATTATTGTTTCAATTCAATAGTTATTTTTTTAAATGAGACCTGGGGAGTAAAGAACAATACCTGTATAAACCCTGGTCTATAGTCTGCCCCCTGTTCGGTTGAAATCATGTCCAAATATCCTTTAGACTGACCTGTTGACGATTCTTAATTCAGACGTTAGTATGATAATATTTTGAGAAGAGAGGTGTTTTATGACCCAAAACCCAAAAGATTCCTCAACCGGTTGGTCTGCCGGGCTTGGACGGCGAGAGTTTTTGCAAACCCTGGCCTGGTCGGCCCTGGCCTTATCCGCCCCTCGGGTAGCCTCAGCGGCCCCGGACAAAAGACCCAACATCATTATTATTGTGGCCGATGATCTGGGCTATTGCGACACCGGCCTCTATGGTTGCGACCGGCACCCCACGCCTAATCTCAAGGCCCTGGCCGCCTCCGGTGTTTTGTTTACCGACGGTTATGTGACCGCTGCCGTTTGCAGCCCCAGTCGAGCGGGTCTGATTACCGGGCGTTATCAGCAACGATTCGGCCATGAGTTCAATACCGGCCCCCTGAAGCGGGATTTGTCCCAGGGGGTGGGCCTCCCGCCAAGTGAGGTGACTCTGGCCGACACCCTTAAAAAAGCCGGTTACGCCACCGGCATGGTAGGCAAATCTCACCTGGGTATGCAGCCCCAGTTCTTCCCCCTGAAGAGAGGCTTTGACGAGTACTTTGGTTTCACCTTTGGTGCCAACCTGTATATCAATCCCCAGGATCCCAAGGCGGTGACCCTGGACGGACAATGGGGCATGAGGAGAACCGTCACCTCCCGTGGAGAAGACAATCCTATTTACCGCATGGACAAACCGGTGACTGAGACAGAACACCTGACCGATGCCTTTAGCCGGGAGGCGGTAAGCTTTATCGATCGGCACAAAGGGCATCCTTTTTTCTTATATCTCACCTACAATGCGCCCCATACCCCTTATCAGACCACCCAAAAGTATTATGACCGTTTCCCTCACATCAAAGATGAGGAAAAGCGCATTTACACCGCTATGATCAATCAACTGGATGAAGGCATCGGGATGGTGATGAATAAACTTAAGACCGAAGCCCTTGAAAAAAATACCCTGGTTTTCTTCATCAGTGATAACGGTTGCGCTACCTATACCAATGCCTGCGACAACCTGCCCCTGCGCTACGGCAAGATCAGTTATTTCGAGGGCGGCATCCGGGTGCCCTTTGTGGCCTCTTGCCCCGGCCTGATCCCTGCCGGTCTGGTTTATCAGGAACCGGTTTCCACTTTGGACATCTTCCCCACCGCCGTCCATCTGGCCAAAGGCACAATGCCCAGCCCCAAACGGGACGGGGTGGATTTGATTCCTTTTCTCCAGGGAAAAAAGGGTTCCCCCCATGATTTTTTATTCTGGAGATCAGGGGAGGCCCTGGCCGTTCGCGGCGGCGACTGGAAGCTGTTCCGGTATCTGGATCAATACCGGCTGTATAACCTGAAGGAAGATCTGGGCGAACAAAAGGATCAACGGTCGGCTCAGCCGGCGATTTTTAAGCGTCTCCAGGAAGTCCTGTCCGGATGGGAATCCGAGTTGATCCCCCCCCGCTGGTCGCCGGCGAGCATTGTTGATTTCGAGCTGGATGGCGTCAAGATGAAGTTAAAGGTTTAGAAATACCGTTAGTCGTAAAGCGTTCGGCGAACCCGATTTTCATGATTCCAAAAGCCCCACAGGGTCATGAGGTTTATTAGGAAAATAAATTATCTTACGATCAGAGCGGACGCGGTTTAGGCCGATAGCGAAGAACCAGGGTCACGGTAAGAATAACGGAGGCCAGCCCAACGCCGGCGGAAAAGACCAGAGGCCAGCCCCGGCCGTTGAGCAGCAGTTGGATCACGGCGTAAAAGAGGCTGAACAAAGAGGAAAGGGTCCAGATACACCAGGAGCGAAGGGAGATATCCCGGCTGGATCTGGTGCGAACCAGTTGGATCCATTGGGGAAGATAGGCCGATAAGGCAATGAAGGGTACAGCCGTCTGACACAGATTGGCACTGGTGACAACGAGTTCCGGTAACATAACGATCAACCTCTTTTAGGCGCTTACACATTAAGTCTGAGGAAACATCTCTACTTTGCTTTGACTGACTATTAGAAGTCCGTTACTCGTTGCTGGTTTCTCGTTGCTCGTTAAAACAAGTAACAAGAAACCAGCAACTTTACTATTCCAAATATCTCCAGCTACACTTTTCCCACCGGCGCCAGATAAATGACAAATTCATCCAGGCCGTCGATTCTCAACAAGCGGTCCATGGCTTCCTGGTCATAGGCGGCGATGGCACAGGTCCCGCAACCCACGGCCTCACAGGCCAGATAGAGATTCTGGCACACATGGCCGGCATCGATCGCGATGACCTTGTGAGCGGCCAGTCCATACCGCCATTCCATCCGGTAGGGTATGGCTGTCCAGATAAAGGTCAGGGCTGATTTCCCGACATAGGGTTGCCGGAAAACAGCCCGGATCAGATTCTCCGACAGCCCTTCTTCGAAAAATTCAAGAAGGAGTTGATGTTCCTGGGGTAGATATCGGTAAACTCCCGGGGCGAGGCCCTCCACTTCGAAAACACACAGATAAGTTTCCAGGGCATGGCGGCAGCCGGCCGAGGGCACGGTCCGGTAGGCATGCCCCTGGTCAATCTGATGTCGGATGCCTTGGGTGGCCCATAATAGAAAAGAAAGTTCATCCAATTTCAGAGATCTATTCTGGAATATTCTATGGCTTTTTCGATTCTGAATGGCTTCTGAAAGAATGATAGCCGAGACGTTTTCCCAGGAATCCCCCTTTAATAGATCGATCCGCACCGATTCGCGGGAAAAGGGCTTTTCAATCGGAGGGGGGGCTACCCCACGGTTTTGATCGGTCACGGAGAAATCAATCTGTTTGCGAATCGTATCTTTAAGAAAAGAGCGGTATTGCTGAAGAAGATGATCCATCGAAGTTTCTCCTTTTTCAAAAGTAAATTCTTACTAAACCGTCATGCCTCGTCAGGAGACCCGTTAAGCATAAAAAAGGATTCAAGGGGCCAAGGGGGTCAAGGATTCAAGTGAAAAGCTCGGTAGTTAAACCACTTGAACCCTAGAATCCTAGAACCCTTTCTTTTTATTAAAGACCGTATAGGTCCCATATCCCCCGCTCAGGTTGCGGGCCTGAAATCCATTCTGAGTCAGGATCCGGTAACCCAGATAGGCCCGTTGCCCGACGGCACAATAAAGGACATAGTTTTTCTCTCGGTCCAGGGCCTTCAATTGATCCCTCAGGTTATCCACCGGGATATTCAAGGCCCCCTGAATAGCGCCCGATACTTTGATTTCCGTTTTGGAACGCAAATCCAGGAAAAGATGCCCTTTTGGATCCAGATCGTCAACCTCCTGGGGATAGACATTTTTCACATCCCCTTTGATCAGGTTGGAGGCAACAAATCCGGCAATGTTCACCGGGTCTTTGGCCGATGAGTAGGGCGGGGCATAGGCCAGCTCCAACTCCTCCAGATCAAAAACCGTCATACCCCCATGAATGGCTGTGGTCAGAATGTCGATCCGTTTGTCCACCCCTTCCTTCCCGATGATTTGGGCGCCGAGAACAGATCCGTTTCCGGGTGAGAAAATGAGCTTAATGGTCATGGTTTCGGCCCCCGGATAATAGGAGGCATGAGAACCCGAACAGGTGTAACTCACCTGATAAGGGAGGCCATAGCCGCGGAGTGATTTTTCGCTTAAACCGGTTGAGGCCACCGTAAGATCAAAGACCTTGACAATTGAGGTCCTCAGGGTTCCCCGGAAAACCGCCTTTCGCCCCAGGGCATTATCAGCCGCAATCCGGCCCTGCTTGTTAGCCGGGCCGGCCAGGGCGGATATTAACGGGAACCCGGTGATGAATTCCCTGACCTCTACGGCATCCCCTACGGCATAGATATCCGGGTCTGAGGTTTGCATGGAGGCATCAACCTTGATACCGCCGGTTTTTCCAATTTCCAATCCCGCTTCTTTGGCCAGACGGTTTTCAGGCCGGATGCCGATGGACAGGATCACCAGATCGCATTCAATATCTCCTTCGTTTTCAACCGAGACCAACAGACGATCCCCTTCTTTTCTGAACCCCCTTACCCCTTTGCCTAACTTGCAAACGACTCCCTTGGATTCCAGTTGGATCCGGACCATTTCAGCCATCTCCGCATCCAGGGGCAACATTACTTGCTCGGCCATCTCCACGATGGTGGTCCGGACACCCCGATGGACCAGATTCTCCACCATCTCCAGCCCGATAAACCCGCCGCCCACGATCACGGCCGATCGGGGATTTTTTTGATCCACATGAGATTTGATCCGGTCGGTATCCGGGATATTGCGAAGGTTAAAAATCCCTTCCAGATGAATCCCTTCCAGAGGCGGTCTGAGAGGTTCGGCACCGGGGGCCAGGATGATCTTGTCATAGGTTTCCCAATAGGTCTCTCCGGTCCGGTGGTTGTGAACGGAGACCCGTTTATTCTTTCGGTCTATGGCGACCACTTCGCAAAAAATTCGGACATCGATATGATATCTTTTTCGGAAGGCCTCGGGGGTGGTCACCAGCAGGTCCTGGCGTTTTTTAATGACCTCTCCCACATAATAAGGCAAACCGCAATTGGCAAAAGAGATATACTCACCCCTCTCTAAAAGGATGATTTCCGCTCCTTCATCCATTCGTCTGGCCCTGGCCGCAGCCGTGGCCCCTCCGGCCACTCCTCCGATGATGATTAACTTGGTTTTGCTCATATCGTCTCCCTTGATCTTAGTTCGAAAATAGGGTTCGAGGATTCAAGGGTTTTAATTCCATGCCTTTCACTTGAACCCTTGGCCCCTCGGCCCCTTGAAACCTTTTTCATGTTTCGTAGTGTCTGCGGCAAAAAAATTATCAGGAAATCCAGACCCCCCATTCGCCGCCGGCACTATCAGGGAAATCGGCAATAACCCCTTTTTCCACCAGTCGATCGGCGGCATAGGAATAGGCCAGATGAAACAACATGCAAAGTACATCCGGCGGGGAACACTCAGCAAACGAGCATCTTTTTTTAATAAAATTAAATTCTTCCCTCTTGGATATGAAGTAGTCCGTTATCCTTCCTGCGGCCTTCCGGCAAAGCCCAAAAATAATCCCTCTGAGCTCTTGGTCAAAGAAGGGAACAGCCAAATGCGGAAAATCATCCCTTGTCAGCAGACCAGCCTTTTGAAAGGCAGAGGTTGTATTTATGGGTGCACTGCCATAGTCTTTTAACTGGAGAAGAGGATCCCCGTTCCTGTTCCGGTTAAAAATAAGGAAGTCCAGATAATCCCAGGTGCTTCGTTGGCGCAGAGTTTCTTTAATAGCCCGGCGATCCAACCCATGAGAACGGATCATATGGAGTTGCCCTTCTTCCAACCCATTGTAGGTGGTAAACCCGAAAATCCGCCTCGGTCCCTGGGCGAAGGCATAACCCCAGAAAAAGAAAGTTCCGGCAGAATCCCGGGGTGGATAAGTTCCGAACAAATATCGCCGAAGCAGTGAAAACACCCAAGAATCCAAGGTCAAGGCGCAGATCAGGATGGTCAGGAGGTTATCGACTGCCTGTTTCGAAGAAGAATTTTTACCGGCCAATGTCCGGGCTAAAGCCCGGTAGTCTTCCGCCTGATCCAAAACGGCTTGGACCATAACTTGTGAAATATCATCGAACCAGGCCTTCAGAATGGTCAGATCAGCATCGGTCATGATTGGTCCCAAGGGGACCGCTCTTTCTTTATCAAACCGGACAATCGCGGCTTGGTTCCAGGACGAGAAAAGCTTCCGCTTAGGGTCCGATTCAGACGGCAGTGAAATCCCCCCGGGATATAGGTCCGCATATAGCCGGCGGGCTGGTTCGTCGGGCAGCAGGTTCTGCCAGCTCCCGGACCCGGACATACGAAAACTGATTGAATTCATGGACCAGCTCATGGGATCAGGAAATACCCCTAATAAAAGAAATAGAATACCCTTTAATCAAACGTCATTTTTCAAGTTTGCTGTTTAGTCATTTTCCCATAGGTTTCTTTGCCACCTCCTAGAACAAAAAACCTATTGAAAAAATTAATGTATAGAGTAACATAATTCCGGGATTCAATAAAGTCAGAAAGAACACCTCGATGCCTTCCAGAATGATTCAAAAACTTCAGGAAAAAGTTGATTTTTACGAACGGGTGCTTGATAACGTCCGCAACGGAGTTATGATCACCGATCCCAAGGGCCGGGTTATTTTTTTTAGCCGGACTTATGGCAACTTCCTGGGGATTGATCCCCAAACGGTCATTGGGAAACATTGCCGCGAGGTGGTGGAACATACCCGGATGGAGGAGGTAGCGCAAACCGGTATCCCGGAGATCAATCATCCTCATCGGATAAAGGATCAGGATATGGTCGTCCAAAGGATTCCCATTGAAAAAGACGGCCGGATTATTGCTGTTTACGGCCAAGTGATGTTTGAAGATATCCGGGATGTCCAAGCCCTGGCCAAAAAGCTGTCTTTTCTGGAATCCAAAGTCGAGCTTTATGAAAAAGAACTGGAAAGCCTGCGCTCTTCCAAATATACCTTCAATCATATTGTTGGAAAAAGTCCGGTTATCGTCGAGTTGAAAAAGATCGCTCTCAAGGCCGCAAAAACCAACGCCCCGGTGCTTATCCTCGGAGAAAGCGGTACCGGCAAGGAACTGTTCGCCCATGCCATTCATTATGCCAGCAACCGGCGGTTGTTTCCCTTTATCCGCTTAAATTGTGCGGCTATTCCCAGGGACCTTTTGGAATCGGAGCTTTTCGGCTATCAACCGGGAGCCTTTACCGGGGCCGGGAGTCGGGGAAAACCGGGCAAATTCGAACTGGCCCATCAGGGGACCGTGTTCCTCGATGAAATCGGAGATCTCCCTCTGGAAATGCAGCCCAAATTGCTTCGGGTTATTGAAGAAAAAGAGACCGAGCGTCTGGGAGGCACCCGGATTTTTAAATCCGATTTTCGCTTGGTTGCCGCCACTCATGAGAATCTGGGGAAATTGGTCGATGAAGGGCGTTTTCGAAAAGACCTTTATTACCGGTTACATGTCATCCCGGTTATGGTCCCCCCCTTACGGGAAAGAAAAGAAGATATTCCCATCCTGGCCCATCACCTGATCCAAACCCTCAATAATGAACTTGGAACCAAGGTTACCCGATTGGCTCCGGAGGTTCTTAGATGTTTCGAACGCTACCTTTGGCCCGGCAATATCCGGGAACTGGCCAATATTTTGGAAAGGATCCTTTATTCCCTAGACGGAGACAGTATCGAACGGCATCATTTGCCGATATATTTGCAGGACGTGGCCAGAGGGCCTTCCTCATCCTCCCCCGCCTCCTTGAAAAAAATCAGGGATAATCAGGAAAAGGAAACCCTTTTACAGGTACTTGAACGTTCGAAATATAATAAAAATAAAGCCTCCCTGGTTCTGGGGATCCACCGCACGGCTTTATATAAAAAGATGAAAAAGCACCAAATCCCTCTTCATCCTTCCTAAAACGGAAAAATAAATAAACAATAATTCCTATAAAAGCTGCCTGATCGATATCTCGGGCATAGGTGTCTATGTAAGGGAAGATGTAGACTTTTTTACATATATAGCTAATTATCTACAATCCTATAAATCCCTTGTAATTGTTTCTCTTTTTTATTAATCCCCCTTAAGTGTAGCCTTTAATCTACAGTATTGAATATTACTCCGAATAATATTTTCCCGATTACGCACGATAATCTATTTAAATTTTAGCAACTTACCTGTTTTGTTTCCTTGCTTCACTTCTTGGCCTTTATCTTGCATATATAAAGATCAGAAGAAACAAGCATAATAAACAAATTTTTCAAAGTCCCACCCCGAACCAATAAAAAACAATATCGTTTTTTTATAACAGCAATAAACCTTTTTCTTGAAAATGTCTTTTCCGGGAGTCAGGAACGAACTAAAAACTGAAAATTCCTGATCGTTTCGGACCCAATAGATTTTATTTCCAAACAGTTTCAAACAGTGCCGGAAATCTTTCCCGGGAGCGCCATCTAAAAGGACTTGCCCCATGCGAGTAAGTAAAGAACTGATGGAGCCGGTGATCAGGAAGGACGATCTCCTGATTCTATCCGATCCGGATTTTAATCCGGCCCATGTTTGCATCGTCACCGGAGCTGCCGGCGGTATCGGCCGGGCCACGGCCATTACGGCCGCTGCCAACGGTCTAATGACCGTTGGACTGGACATTGATCAGAAAGAGGGCAACAAAACCCAGCAAAAAGCCCGGGAGATGGGCGGGCAGATGATCTTTATTCAAACCGACCTGACCCGGGATGAAGATCTCAAAAAAGCGGTTGCCGAGGCGGCCAAACTGGGTTCCATCAAATACCTGGCCAATATCGCCGGTATCCAGCATATCGCCTCCATAGAGAATTTTCCGATGGAAAGATATGACTACATGCAACAGCTCATGCTCCGGGCCCCATTCCTTCTTTCTCAACTCGTAATCCCCCACATCAAAAAAAGCAAAAACGGCGCCGGGGCCATCGGCAACATGGCTTCGATCCATGCCCATATCTGCACCTTGAATAAACCGGTTTATAATGTCACCAAATTCGGACTACGGGCCTTGACCCAGTCCATCGCCGCAGAAGGGATGGGAAAGATACGCGCTTTTTCGGTCAGCACCGGATTTGTCAAAACCGCTTTGACTTTAAGACAGATCCCGACCCAGGCCCAGCAGAGGGGCATCAGTCCCAAAGAGGTGGTCCAGGAGGTGATGCTGGGCAATTCGCGGGTGAAAGAAATGATGTCTCCGGTTGAGGTGGCCAATTTGTTCCTGTTTGGCTTTTCACGATTTGCCAAATACCTGGTGGGTGGTGATTTACTTTTTGACGGGGGCATGGTCCTGACTTATGGCGATAAAAAAACGGGGAAATAAACCGAATTATTTATCCCTGATTTCCCAGGGAAAAACCTAAAGGTGAGGAGGAAATAATGAAAAAATTGACTTTGTTTATGGTGTTTTTTTGTATCGCATCTTTAATGACCGTTTCGATGGTTATGGCCCAGGCCAAGCCTTCCCCGGCCAAAAAGGCCTCAGAAGCGGCCATAAAAACGGGGGCCAAGGATGCCATCCGGGTGGGGGCCATCTATGACTTTGCCGGACCATGCTACATGTATTCCGAATCAGGCGTTAATGGCATAAGGATTGCCATTGAAGAGATCAATGCCAAAGGTGGTATTTTAGGCAGGAAGCTTGACCTTATCGTCCGGGATACGGAGGCCAAGGTTGATGTCGGGGCCAGGGAAACCAAAGATTTGATCCTCAGGGAGAAGGTCAATTTTCTCCTGGGACCATGCAGCAGCGGGGTTTCCCTGGCTATGCAGGTGGTGCATTCCGAGCATAAGGTCATGAGGATTGTGGGGATCGCCAATACCGAAGCCATGACGGTTGATAAGTTTACCCCTTACATCTTCCAGGTGGTTCCCAACACCTATATGGAGGCCACCGCCAACACCCGTTATTTGGTAAAAAAATACCCCAACGCCAAGAAATTCTGCACCATTGGCCCGGATTATGAGTTCGGCCGCCGCGAGGAAGCGGCCTTTGCCGACGAGATAAAAAAATTGGTTCCCGATGCGGAGATTCTCTATCAAGCCTGGCCCAAACCCGGGGAAACAGATTTCACCTCCTTTATTACGGCCATCATGGCCAAAAAACCGGATGCGGTCCATGGCTCTCTTTTCGGCGGGGACTTGGTGGCCTTTACCAAACAGGCCAAACCTTATGGTTTTTTTGAAAAAATACCCATGATTTCATTATTTGATCTTCCCGTGTTGCTCGCCCTGGGCAATGATGCGCCAGAGGGTACGCTTGCTTTCGGGAGAGGCTGTTTCTTCATGGACCCCAATCCAAAAATGATGGAGTTTGTTAATAAGTATAAAAAGGCCCGCGGGGCTTATCCGGACTCATGGGCGGTTATGGCCTACGATTCCATGTATCTCCTTAAGGCCGCCATCGAAAAGGCTAAATCGGTTGATACGGAAAAAGTCATTAAGGCTATGGAAGGGATGACTATCGACAGCTTGAGAGGAAAATTCTCCATTCGTCCCTTAGACCATATGGGTACTGTTCCCTGTTATCAGGGTGTGATTGCCAAGGACCCCAGCTACCCCTTTAAAACCTGGAAGGATATCTCTCGAATTCCCGGTGATCAGGTCATCCGATCCGAGGCCGGTGTGCGGGAGGTTTGGAAGAAAACCGGAGTGGTCCGATAGGGCCGATAAATTTAATAGTATTGATAAGCTCGTAAAAAGGCGTCACCCCGGCAAAAGCCGGGGTCCAGGATAGGTATAACCAGTTAATAACAAATGGATTCCGGCTTTCGCCGGAATGACCCAAATGGAGTTTCGGCAACCTTAATTGAATCCATCATTCTTTGATTAGTGGGCAGGTTATGTCTTTTGACGTTCTCTTCAATCAGTTTATGAGCGGGATCGCCCGGGCGGCCATTCTTTTTCTGGTCGCCTCGGGCCTTTCATTGACCTTTGGAGTCTTAAGGGTCCTTAACTTTGCCCATGGTTCCCTGTATATGCTGGGGGCCTTTCTGACTTATTCCATCTGGAATTCTTTGCTCTTACCCTCCTTCGGCTTTTATATCGCCCTGATCCTTGCTTCTCTGATTATGGGCGGTATCGGCCTTCTTATCGAATTGTTTTTGTTGAGACGTATTTATTCCAGAGGATGGCCCGAGCAGCTTCTGGCCACCTATGCCTTGATCCTGATTATCACCGATATCGTCAAGTGGTTCTGGGGAGGAGAATTTCTCTCGATTCCCAGGCCTGAACCGTTCACCGGGGCCGTTTCCCTTTTTGGATTTCCATTTCCGTCTTACAATTTTTTAATAATTTTATTTGGACTGGCCCTGGTTTTCTTCCTGTGGTGGCTGGTGTATCGAACACGTCTCGGCGATATCATCAGGGCGGCCGCCACCGACCGTGAAATGGTTTCGGCTCTCGGCATCCCTATTCCCTGGTTGTTTACCATGATATTTGTTTTAGGAGCCCTCATTGCCGGTTTAAGCGGGGCCGTCACCGCCCCCTTCGGGGCTATTCGGTTGGGTATGGATGTGGAAATCATTATCGAGTGTTTTGCCGTGGTGGTCATCGGCGGTATGGGGAGCCTTCCCGGAACACTCCTGGGGGCCTTTATCATCGGAGAGGTTTATTCCTTTGGGATCATGTATAAACCGGAATTGGCCCTGGCCTTTATCTTTATTGTTATGGCCATTGTCCTGATCATTCGGCCCTGGGGATTTTTTGGAAGACCGGAAAGATAGAGATGGGAATAAATCCTATGGAAGGGAAAAGCTCAGTGATAAAGAAATTTTGGTGGTTGGCCCTCCTCCTGGTCGCGGCTCTTCTGGCCCCCTTTGTTATCAGCGAGTTCTACCTGACCATATTCGGCGAGGCCCTCATCATGAGCCTTCTCGCTTTGAGCTTCAATCTGCTCTTTGGCTATATGGGGCAGCTTTCTTTCGGTCAAGCGGCCTTTTACGGGATATCGGGGTACACCGTAGCCATGCTGATCACCAAAGCCCATTTTAATTTCTGGCTCAGTTTGGCGGCAGGAATCGGCGTAGCTGCCGTTCTGGGTCTGGTGATCGGATTTTTTTGTGTTCGTCTGAGAGGGATCTACTTCTCGATTTTGACCCTGGCCTTTGGCCAACTTATTTATTTTGTTATTTATAAATGGCATGATTTCACCGGGGGGGATGACGGCATCCAGGGCGTCTATCCCCCTGCTTTCCTCAATTCATCGGTCAGTTATTATTTTTTTATTCTCGTAATCTTTATCCTGGCCGCCTTTATCATGTGGCGAATTGTAAATTCACCTTTTGGATATACTTTAAAATCCATGCGTGAGAATTCCGAGAGGACCGAATTCCTGGGGATCAGTATCGCCAAATACCAGCTGATGGCCTTCGTCATCGCCGCCGCCTATGCCGGATTGGCCGGTGCCTTGTGGGCTCCCTTTTATCGTTCCATGGCCCCCTCGGCCTTGTTTTGGCTCAAATCGGCTGAACCGGTCAACGCGGCCATTCTGGGAGGGCCTTTCCTGTTCTTCGGCCCTGTTTTCGGAATGTTCATCATGACCTTCTTTCACGCCTGGGTTTTGGCCTATACTGTTTTTTGGGCCTTTATCATGGGGATTCTTATTCTGATCGTCATTTTTTTTCTGCCGGGCGGCATGCTCGGTTTTGTTCAGGATAAACTGAAAATGCGAAGCGAAAACCAAAAGGCAAAAATCCATGGCCAATCTTTAGACGGCGGTTAAAAAGTGAGTGTCGCCGTCATCCATCTCCGGGCTGATGGCCGGAAGGGGCCGGCGAAAAATCAAGACCAATGATGGTATTACCGCTTGAGAAGATCAGGCAAAACCCCAAGAGTGAAAAGAAATAACCTATGTTTCTGAAGACGCAGGGCCTAACCAAAGAATTTGGAAAGCTTCGGGCCGTGAATGAAGTAACCCTGGAAATACAACAGGGGGATATTCATGCCATCATCGGTCCCAATGGAGCCGGGAAGTCAACTTACTTTAATCTGATTACCGGGTACCATCCGGTGACCTCCGGAAAAACCCTTTTCAAAGGAAAAGAAATCACCCACCTGCCCGCTTATCGCCGCTGTAAACTCGGCATCACCCGATCTTTCCAGATCACCAGCATCTATCCGAAACTCACCGTCTATGAGAGTGTCTTAATGGGTTTGTTGTCCCATCGCCGTCTCACCTTAAATTTTTTCTCCTCAGCCAAAAAACATTTTAAGGAAGAAGTCTGGCGTATACTGGAAGATGTTGGGTTATCGGATCAAGCCGATCGGCTGGGAGATTCTATTTCCCACGGGGATAAAAAAAGATTGGAGCTGGGCATTACCCTGGGGACAGAGCCTGAGATTCTGCTTCTCGATGAACCGACCTGCGGCATGTCTCCGGATGAGACCGAATCCACCATGATTTTTGTTAAAAAACTGGTTGAGGAAAGAGGGTTGACCATCCTGTTCACTGAACATGATATGAGTGTGGTGTTTGGGATAGCCAAAAGGATCTCCGTCCTTCATCAAGGTACTTTGATCGCCGACGGGACCCCGGAAAAAGTCCGGGCTAACGAGGAGGTCCGGAAAGTGTATTTGGGTGGCACAGCATGATTCTTGAGGTGAATGGCATTCATACCTATTACGGCACCAGCCATATTCTTTTTGGTCTCTCCATAGACATTAAAGAAAAAGAGGCGGTTTGCCTCCTGGGCCGGAACGGGGCCGGAAAGACAACGACTTTAAAAAGCATTATCGGGTTGACCCCTCCTCGATCCGGAAGCATCAAATTCAACGGCAGGGAGCTTGTCGGACTCCCTCCCTATCGCATTGCCGCCATGGGTGTCGGTTTTGTCCCGGATGACCGGCGGATCTTTGGGGATTTAACGGTTCGCCAAAACATCCTCATCGCCCGCCGGGAAAGAGAGGGCGGGGTCTGGGATCTGGATCGGATTTATACCCTCTTTCCCAAATTGAAGGATCTGGATTCCCATATGGGCAACCACCTTTCCGGCGGGGAACAACAGATGCTGACCATCGCCCGAACATTAATGATCAACCCCACCCTGCTGCTCTTGGACGAACCCGGCGAAGGGTTGGCCCCTTTGGTCATCGAATCCATGAAAGAACAATTGGGAGAAATAAAAAAATTAGGGGTGACCATGCTCATCTGTGAGCACAATGTCGGGCTGGCCATGGGCTTAAGCGACCGGGCCTATGTCATGGACAAAGGGACCATCCGTTACCAGGGAACCATTCCGGAATTGCAGGCCGACGAAGAAGTGCGTAAGAAATACTTGATGATCTGAAAAGGAAATCCCATGCTCAAACGCGGGATAACCTATGCGGATGTTTATGATGCCTTCCGTTGGAAAGTCCCTAAATATTACAACATCGGAGTGGATGTCTGTGACAAATGGGCCGACCAAAGATACCGTTTGGCTCTCATTTATGAAGATGAAAAAGGCCGGGTCGAAAAGTATACCTTTTGGGATCTGAAGCGTCTGTCTAATCGTCTGGCCAATGCCTTGCAAAATTTCGGCCTCCATCGCGGGGACCGGGTGGGAATATTGTTGCCCCAATGCCCGGAAACCGCGTTGTCCCATATCGCCCTTTATAAATTAGGGGCCATCGCCGTTCCCCTGTTCACCCTATTCGGCCCCGAGGCTTTGGAATATCGCTTAACCAACAGCCGGGCCAAGGCAATAATCACCGATGGTCCCAATCTGGAAAAAGTCCTGGAGATCAAAGACCGGTTGCCGGAATTAGAGCATATCATCTGCACCCAACCCTACCACTTACCGGGAATCATAGATTTTCATGACGCCCTGGAAAAAGGTTCTTCTTCTTTTTCACCGGTCAGGACCAAGGCCGATGATCCGGCCCTGATCATCTACACCTCCGGCACAACCGGCCCGCCCAAAGGGGCCTTACACGCCCACCGGGTAGTCCTGGGGCATGTTCCGGGAGTGGAGTTCTTTCATAATTTCTTTCCTCAAAAAGAGGACCTCTACTGGACCCCGGCCGATTGGGCCTGGATCGGGGGGCTGATCGATGTCCTCCTTCCCAGTTGGCACCATGGCGTCCCGGTGGTGGCCTTTCGAGCCAGGAAATTCGATCCGGAACAGGCCTTTTATTTCATGGCCAAATACGGCATACGCAACGCCTTTATGCCTCCCACGGCCCTGAAGCTGATGCGCCAGGTTAAAAACCCGCGAAGTCGGCACGATTATCAACTGCGCACCATCGGTTGCGGCGGGGAAACCCTGGGCGAAGAGCTTCTGAAATGGGGTCAAGAGGTTATGGATTTGACCATCAATGAGTTCTATGGCCAAACCGAAATCAATCTGGTCCTGGGTAATTGTTCGGCCCTTATGGAGAATAAACGGGGCTCCATGGGCCGGCCCATTCCCGGTCACCAGGTTGAAGTGGTCGATGATTCAGGTCAGGTGCTGCCCTCGGGAGTGGTCGGTGAGGTGGCCGTCCTTCGGCCTGATCCGGTTATGTTTCTGGGGTACTGGGATAACGCCAGCGCCACGGAAGGAAAATTTGCTGGGGACTGGTGCCTGACCGGAGATCTGGCTAGAAAGGATGACCAGGGTTATTTCTGGTTTGTTGGCCGAAAGGATGATTTGATCACCAGCGCGGGTTATCGGATCGGCCCGGCGGAAATAGAAGACTGCCTGATCAAGCACCCGGCCGTGTCCATGGCCGGGGTAATCGGCAGTCCGGACGAAATGCGGGGAGAAATCGTCAAGGCCTTTATCGTTTTGAATCCTCAGTTCGCCCCTGATTCGGCCTTGAAAAAAGACATCCAGGAATTTGTCAAAACCCGTCTGGCGGCCCATGAATATCCAAGGGAGATCGAATTCATCAACGAACTTCCCCTGACCGCCACCGGCAAAATCATGCGCAAAGATTTAAG
>CAZSTT010000011.1:7072-8912 GCA_964609705.1 uncultured Thermodesulfobacteriota bacterium | reverse complement strand
TGCCTCGTCAGGCCCGATTTCGTTCAGATCACACCGCTGTAATTTTTCAGGAAAAACGCCTGACCTATAAAGAACTGAACCATAGCGTCAACCGACTGTCCCATGTTTTGTTAGATCTGGGGATACGTAAAGGTGATAAGGTCGCCACTATCCTGCCGAACTCTCTGGAACTGTTCGAGAGCTATTGGGCTGTGGCCGGGATTGGGGCCGTCGTGGTTCCGCTCAGCCCATTGCTTCGGGGAACGGGACTGATCAGCCTATTGAATGATTCAGATACCCTTTTGGTCATCACCAACAAGGGCTTTGTTGAGATCCTGGACCCAATCAAGGATCAGCTCCCGGCCATCAAACCGGATCGATACCTCCTGACTGATAATAATAGTACACCGGGCTATCAAGGGTATCATGACCTTAAAGCCCGGGCCTCAGAGTCCGCTCCCCCCCAGGTAGAAATCAGCGACCAGGACCCCTATAATATCATCTACAGCAGCGGTACCACCGGACTGCCCAAAGGAATCGTCCATTCCCATTATGTGCGGGCCATGTACTGCTCCCATTTTTCATCCTCCTTCCGTATACATCCGGAGAGTATCATCCTCCATACCGGATCGATAGTCTTCAATGGGGCCTTTCTGACCCTTATGCCGGCCATGTATCTGGGAGCCACATACATCCTGCACCCCCAATTCGACGCCGAGGCCATGATCCGGACTATCCAAGAAGAAAAAGTGACCCATGTCGATACGGTCCCGGCCCAGATTATCGGCCTCCTGAATTCTCCCAACTTCGGACTTAAGACCTGCGGCTCTTTGGAATGTCTATTATGTTTAGGGGCACCCCTTCATAAAGAACACAAGGAAGAATTGCACCGCAAACTACCCGGCCGGTTTTATGAACTCTACGGGTTGACGGAAGGGTTTGTGACCATTCTGGATAAAACCGATTTTCCGGCCAAGCTTACCTCGGTAGGCTGCTGTCCCCCCTTTTACGAAATAAAAATAATGAACGAACTGCACGAGGAAGTACCGCCAGGCCAGGTGGGAGAGATCGCCGGCCGGGGGCCCATACTCATGCCCCATTATTATAAACGGCCGGAGCTGACTGAACAAACCATTATCGACGGCTGGCTGTACACCGGAGATCTGGGCTTTCTGGACGAAGAAGGGTATCTCACGCTGGTGGACCGCAAAAAGGACATGATCATCTCCGGAGGGATCAATGTCTATCCCAAGGATATTGAGGAAATCATTGTCCAGCACCCGGCGGTCAGGGAAACGGCCGTTTTCGGCATTCCCCATGAAAAATGGGGAGAGACACCGGTGGCGGCGATTATCCTCCATCAGCCGGGGAGCCTCGGGGAAGAGGAACTCCGGGATTGGATCAATCAAAGGGTCGGGGCGGCCTATCAGCGGGTCCATAAAGTGATTTTTAAGGACGATTTTCCCCGGAGCACAGCCGGCAAGACCCTGAAGCGGGTCATGCGGGAAGAGGTCACTGGTGATGGTCTGATATAAAAATTGACCTCTGACTTAAGAATTTAGCGGCCGTCTTTCCTGACATCTCCAGATCCATTTGCCGGGAATCTTTTTATATCGTTTAGGTTTTTGCAATTAACATTATGATTTTTTGAGGAGGGACTATGATGAGAATGAAAGTATTTGTTGGGGGTTTGTTAGCGGCATTCGTAACCGGTATGATCTTTATGACAGCCTCTGTCCAAGCGGCGGGGCCGATTAAAATCGGAGCCATCTTGCCATTATCCGATGCCACGGGTAAAGACGGTGTCCGATCAATGCAACTGGCCGTAAAGGAAATCAACGCCAAAGGCGGTCTTCTAGGG
>CAZSTT010000011.1:0-6972 GCA_964609705.1 uncultured Thermodesulfobacteriota bacterium | reverse complement strand
TTCGGTGGCGGGGATTATCGCTCCGTATTGCGTCATGCTAAAGAATATAACCCGGATTCCTTCGTTTGGGCAGGTTACGATAAAGACGCCTTGCCGATGTTGGAACAGGCCAAGGAAATCGGTTTTGTCCCGCCCATGTATATCGGCGCTCCTCCGGCCTGGCCCGTTGATTTTGCCAAATCTCCCCTTAATGAAGGGGTGATATTTTACAGCATGTGGAATGAAGTTATGAGAAACGTGAGCAAGCCCAGCAAGGCCTACTCCGACGCTTTCCATAAAGAGTACCAGGATTCACCGACAACCTACTTTGGCCCTTTGGCTTACACCAATATTATGATTGTCGCCGAAGCTATTAAAAAAGCAGGTTCTTTGGATAAAGCCCCTTTGATTAAGGCTCTGGAAGCGACCGGTTATGATTCCCCTACGGGAGATAAATTTACTTTTGGCAAGAGCGCGGTAATCAACCACCAGGCTGACCCGACTCTGAAGTTTATGCAGTGGCAAAAAGGAAAGGTAGTCGTTCTCTGGCCCTTGAAATTGGCTACCGGCAAATTGATGTATCCCTTTCCGGCCTGGAACAAACGTTGAAAAGCAGCGGCAGCAAAATCGGAATAATAAACTGCTCCGGTTGTGCCTCACAACCAGCGTAGGGTACAGGCAAGTCCGGGGGCAATTCCCTTGCCTCCGGACTTGCCCTTGATCTAAGGCCATTTTGGAGCGGATCAAAAAATTCGCAGCCCAATTTACGATTCATGTCGGTTTCTTATAGTAATTTTTGACCCAAGGAGGCCAATCGATGCCCCTGATCTCAGCCAAGACAATCAATCTGTATTACGAAGAACACGGTGACGGTCAACCCCTAATATTCATCCACGGACTAGGTTCCAGTACTCATGATTGGGAATTTCAAGTACCTGAGTTCTCCAAGTCCTATCAGGTTATCGCCTTTGACTTGCGCGGCCACGGTCAGTCTGATAAGCCCGCCGGCCCCTATTCCATCCCGATGATGGCGGCAGACCTGGCTGGTCTGTTACAATCACTGCGCATCCCATCAGCACACCTGGTGGGCCTCTCGCTTGGAGGCGCAGTGGCCTTGCAATTTGCTCTCGATCACCTAGCATCGGTTAAGACCTTAACAATCATCAACAGCGGCCCAAGTTTGGGCGGGACACCGGAAGAGGCCCGGCAGGAGATCGAGCGCCGGGTCGGTATCGTCAAACAGCTGGGGATGAAGGCCATGGGCGAGGCCTTAAGTCCGGCTCTCTTTCCAAATCCGGAGCACGCACCTCTACGCGAAAACTTTAATAAACGTTGGGCTGAAAATGATCCTCAGGCCTACATCGAAGCAACCCGCGCGATTTTGGGCTGGGATGTGGTCGATCAACTCGGCAGGATTAAGTGTCCGACGCTGATCCTGGCGGCGGATCGGGATTACTCGCCGGTAGCGGTGAAGGAAGCCTATGTCAAGCTGATACCCAGCAGTCGTCTGGTTGTGATCGCAGAGGCTCATCATGCCCTGCCGATTGAACAGCCGGAGAAATTCAACGCCGCCTTGAGAGACTTCCTGGACCGATATCGCTGAGTGTCCTCTCACAGGTGACGCTCCCTAAAAGGATATATTGGTTTTCGTCTAAATTATTTATGGTCCCTACTCCAGTGACTCCATATTTAAGTTCCTGGTGAAGGCAAGTCCGTGAAGAATTCTGTTCAGCTGGGGATTAAAAGCTCATGACAAATTCAACCGTCAACAAATTTAAAAAAAGAAATTTCCTTATCGGCTTAATCATCATACCTGCCATCCTGATTCTGATTGGAATATATAAGCCTTACGTTCTGGTTGAAGGTCTACAGCGATCCTGTTTGTATGCCTTAATTACCCTGCCCATGGCGCTTCTTTTAGGCGTGGTCGGAATCATTAATCTGGCCCACGGCGATTACATGATGCTGGGGGCCTATTTCACCTACTGGCTCAACGTGCAATGGGGTATAGATCCGTTGGTGGCCATAGTCCCTTCTTTTGTCGTATTCTTCATTTTCGGTATCATTTCTTATTATATAACCTTCAAGCATGTTATCGACGCGCCCGAGCTTAATCAACTGCTTCTGGGTTTCGGTCTCTCCATGGTTTTGGGACAGGGGGTAGTTCTGATTGCCACCAATGCCCCCCGCAAAATCAGTTTAGGTTATGTTTCTTCTTCAATAAAAATCGGGGATTTTCAATTTGGCACATTTGAATTCATCTATGTGGCGGGGGCGGTTATTGTACTGCTTGGTTTACATTTATTTCTGAAAAAGACAAGAACCGGACAGGCGGCATTGGCTGTGGGACAGAATCCCCGGGGGGCCAAGTTTGTCGGAATAAATATAAACCGGATTTACCTGTTTGTTTTCGCTTTATCCATAGCGCTGATCGGAGCCATCGGCCCCATGTTTGGAACGAGAAACACCATCTTCCCGGAAGTGGGCCTGGCCTTCACCTTGAAATCATTCGCCCTTATTGCTGTAGCCGGTATCGGTTCTCTTACCGGGGTTTTGTGGGTAAGCCTGATTTTGGGGATCTCCGAATGCCTGGTTCTTTCTTCAATCAAATATGCCAAGTGGTCGGATATAATCTTTTTTGCACTCATCATAGGCGTCATTATGTATAGATCCCATCAAAGGCAGGTAAAATGAGGTACTGGAAATATTTAATTTTTACTGTTTGCGTGCTGATAGCGATTTCTCTTCCCAGGTTTCTGAGTGTCTATCATCTCCAAATGCTGAATATCATTTTGATTTATATGGCATTAGCCTTGAGTTGGGATATGTTGTTGCGCTCCGGCATGATGTCGCTGGGTGTGGCCGGTTTTTGCGGAATAGGCGGTTATTCGACAGTACTTTGCACGATTAATCTGGGAATAAACCCTTTAGTCGGAATTCTTGCAGGTACTTTAGCCGCCGCTGTAATAGCCCTTTTGGTTGGCTACTCGGTGCTGCATTTAAGGACAATGTACTTTGCCATAGTGACTCTGGCCGTTACCGAAATTTTCCGCATTTTGGCGCGTAACTTTGAATTTACCGGAGGTCCGGAAGGAATTATTTTACCCAATGCCATATTTAAAGGCGATGCGGGCGGCACGTACTGGTTAATGTTGTCCATCGGAGTTTTTACCATTATTCTTTCCCTGCTTTTTCAGAAAACGAGAATTCACTATGCGCTGACGGCCATTGCCAATGATGAAATCGTGGCCTCTTCCAGCGGAATAAACATTTTTAAATATCTCGTGGCCATCTTTGTAGTTACTTCAGGCATTCAAGGTCTGGTGGGCGGCGCCTACGCTCAGATATACGGGTTTGTTGAGCCTAATACGGCCTTCAGCGTAAATTTTGCACTTTTGCCGATTACCATGGTTTTGTTGGGTGGCGCCAATTCCACCTGGGGACCGGTAATTGGCGCCGTGATATTAAGTGTAATTGCGGAGACCTTAAAGCTGAAAATTCCATATGGTCATTTATTTATCTACGGTTTTATTATGATTGTAGCCATCCTCTGGTTCCCCGGAGGATTGATCGGTATTTTAAAATTGGGTACGGGAAAAGGTTCCCATTAAGAAGACATCAATAGGAATGGATTTATGGCAATTTTAAGAACGGCTGGATTAACAAGACAATTTGGTGGTCTGACCGCATTAGACGATGTCAGCATGGAGATAAATGAAAAAGAAATTGTCGGGGTCATCGGGCCGAACGGAGCCGGGAAATCAACCTTTACCAATGTCGTAGCCGGAGTGTATTTACCGACGACAGGTAAAATTGAATTCAAAGGCCGGGATATTTCCATGACACCGGCGCATACCCGCTGCCAATTGGGTATATCCAGAACCTTCCAACTTATGCGTCCCCTGCAGGGGTTAAATATGATCGGGAATATCATGCTGGGCAGCCTGTTCGGCAAAGGTCATTCTCAGAAGAAGGCCCGGATCAACGCTTTGGAAATCTGTAAATTTCTCGGGTTGGAAAAGGTGGAAAGGCCGATTTCGGCCATGACCGCCCTGGAAATCAAGAAAATGGAAATTGCCCGTGCCCTGGCCACAGAGCCTTCTTTGTTATTTCTCGACGAAGTTATGTCCGGTCTTAATAAAGATGAAACCATGGAAATGATTGAAACGGTCCGCAAAATTAATCAGCAGGGGATGACCATCATCATTATTGAACATGTCATGAGGGTTATTCGCGAACTGACCCATCGGGTTATCGTCTTGGAATGGGGCCGTCTCTTAACAGAAGGACCTTATGCGAAGGTTTCTTCAGATCCGCGGGTCATTATCGCCTATCTGGGTGAGGAATCAGAATGTTAGAGGTTAATAATTTAAATGTATTTTACGGCAAATTGCAGATTCTTTGGGATTTATCCATGCGGGTCGGGAATGAATCGGTAGGTTTATTCGGACCGAACGGTGCCGGCAAAACGACTTTAATCAACACGATTCTCGGGCTGGTCAAACCGGTCAGCGGTGAGATTGTGCTGGACGGCGCCCCCCTGGTAAAGCTGGAAACAGACAAGATTGTCAAAATGGGAATTTCCATAGTTCCCCAAGACCGGGAATTGTTCCCTTTTATGACCGTAGAAGAAAATCTGCGGGCCGGCAATGCCTACATACCGGCAGCCAGAAAGAAGTATCAGGAGCGTTTGGATTTCGTCTTTGAAATATTTCCCGTCCTTAAAGACCGCCTGATGCAACCGGCTGGAAGTCTAAGCGGAGGCCAGCAGAGAATGGTGGCCATTGGAAGGGCATTGATGGCCGATCCCAAGGTCTTGATTCTTGACGAGCCCTCCAGCGGATTGCAGCCGTCGATAGTTACAGAAGTTTTTCACAGGTTAAAGGACATCAAGCAATCGGTTTCCATCCTGATTACCGAGCAGAACGTTCGCCAGGCACTAAAGGCAATTGACAGAGGTTATATTTTGGAAAACGGTAAAATAGCCTTGGCCGATACAGCGCTAAACCTTGCCGGAAATGATCACATTAGAAAATCCTATTTGGGCATTTAATTCCACTATCATTTTCTCCGCAATTTTTGTGTCTGCGTTGAAGAAGGAGATCGTCCCATGCTCGGACCCATTATGAAAATAGTCACTGGAGACGGGATCAAAATTCAATTGGCCCTTTGGGGTAATAAGGGGAAACCCATTCTCTGCCTTCACGGTATCACGGCCAACTGCCGGTCCTGGGATTGCCTGGCCTCTGATTTTGGCCGGTCGACATCGAGTCATGGCTATGGATCTTCGGGGAAGAGGTTTTTCGGATAGCCCCCCCTCCGGATATTCCATTCAAAAGGGTTGCCCCTATTGCATTTATGGGTATCCGTCATTATTTTAATACATAAAATCTAAAAACAATTCCACCTGGGAAGAAGGAAGACTTTCATGCGAATGCTTATCCATGTAAAAATTCCGCCGGAGATGTTCAATGCTGCGGTTAAAGACGGTTCGGTGGGAAAAAAGATTGAACGAATTCTTCAGGAAACAAAACCGGAAACTATCTATTTCACCAATTATGAAGGCCAACGGGGAGCCATAATGATTGCTGATTTAACAGACCCGTCCCAGATTCCCCTGTGGGCCGAACCCTGGTTTCTGACTTTCAATGCGAAAGTCGAATTTCATGTGGCCATGACCCCGGAAGATTTAGGTCGAGCAGGGCTTGAGGCACTGGGTAAGAAGTGGACCTAATTCTCTAAATTAAGAGAAAGAATTCAGCCGATCGACTTCTTTAGAGGAGAAGGACATAAAAAAAATAATGAAGTAATTAGGTAAAAATAAATTAAAGGAGAAAAGGTCATGGCAGCATCGGAAAAAATGAAAATTGAATTGTTTATTGAATGCCTCCAGGCGGCCCATGGACTCTTGGAGAACACCATGAAGAATGTAACACCAGAGGAGGCTCATTGGGCACCCCCTGGAATTGCGAATCCAATCGCAGCCAATTACGCCCATGTCGTCATTGGAGAAGACGGCGCCATCCAGGGGATGCTCAAAGGAGGTGCCCCTCTGTTCGCCGGCACCTGGGCGGGCAAGACCGGTGTCAGCGAACTTCCACCCATGATTAACCCGGACGCCCCGGGTTTTCCAGACTGGAGTAAGTGGGGGCGGAAGGTGAAGATTGACCTGGTAACCTTACGAAACTATGCTGAAACTGTTTATGCTGCCACGGTTGAATATCTCTCCTCTCTTAAGGATGATGATCTGAACCGTCCCCTCGACCTTTCCGCTCTGGGATTAGGCAAAAGCACTGTGGGCTTTTTGCTGATTAATGGTCTTTTAGGGAATACTTTTTCTCATTCTGGTGAGATTTCCTGTCTAAAAGGCCTGCAAGGGAAACAGGGCTAACTTAGGGTTCAAGATTTTTACCTAAGAGAAAGAAGCGAGGAAAACCTGGCCCGCTCTATCAAGCGGGCCTTTTTATAGAGGGATGTGGGGAGAACATCGCCTCACCTTTCAACCTTTCGATACCCTTTCCCTCAGTTGTTATCTCCCTACCAAGAGGGTGTCATACCCCCAAATGGGATCCGATGATTCAAAACATGTTTTAGCTTGACATAAAAGGCTGATTTAATATATATTTACTAGCCTTAGTAAGGCTTTAAATAATCCTTTCCTGCCTTTCCGGTCATTAGGGCGGATAATAAAAGCCTGACGGTCCGGCCCCGGTGGTCTTTTCGATCGATTCATTATGCCCAAAAGAGCTTTAAATTTACCACGGTCGGGAAAAAATACTTAAACACAAGAGGTTAACCAATGTCCAATCATCCCTTAGAGGATATCCTTCATCCTAAACGACACCGGCCGTGGCGGCGGATTTCTTACTCCCCTGCAAAATAGCGGTTACCCTGGAAAAATATTCCCGGTCAATCCCAAGTACAGCACTATTGGAGGGTTACCCGCTTATCCCAGGGTCAGCGCCATCCCCGGGCCGGTGGATTATGTCATCT
>CAZSTT010000010.1:37592-39087 GCA_964609705.1 uncultured Thermodesulfobacteriota bacterium | reverse complement strand
GGCCGGATTTCCCGTCAATGAATACCTTACCCTTTCTTGGCTGGTGGAGGGGGGAGGATTCGAACCTCCGAAGGCATGGCCGACAGATTTACAGTCTGCTCCCTTTGACCGCTCGGGAACCCCTCCTAATGTGGACTCATTTAAAAGAGTTACAGAAAAAAATCGACTTTCTATTCTTTTGATACCGAACGCCCTTCCTGGAGCCAGCGAAGGGATTCGAACCCCCGACCAACTGATTACAAATCAGTCGCTCTACCGGACTGAGCTACGCTGGCCGAACAGCCTTTGATAAAACCTTATAATTATAACCTATTGAAAATAATATTCAACAAATATTTTTATTCGGATTTATCATGCTCAAAATTTGTTTTTACATCTTGCAGGAAAAACGAAAATTGAACCTTCGAAAATTTATTTAGTTAATAAATTAGGCAGGTTATTTGTCGAATAGATTTATTTTTTCGGCCTAAAAATTGATTATTATATATTTTTTTTCAAAAACTTCAATAAAAAAATTAAAAGCCGGAATTATTCTTTCCAAGTCCGCCGGCTGCGGTCTATTTTTTTACGCACAATATCCCAGGTGGGGGTTTTTAAAAAAGACTCAGACCAGCGAAAAATCATCCGGCTAAACATTTCAAAAGGAACTGTAAATGAAATTTCATCAGGTTTCATGAATTTACGATCCGAAGGATCCCATCCCCCCAAAACGGCTTTCAGCTTTCCTTCCGCCTGATACTTGAGCGGCCAGCTTACGATATTGGTGCATCCGGCCCCAAAAGGGGAAGAAACCGCCTCAAAATCATTGGTTACAAAGACGGCCAGTTGATTCAACCCGCAAATGACCTCTCCGCGGGCGAAGAATATAACCAACTCGGGGACTTCCTCAGCAGAAAACTGGCTGATCGGTTTGAAAACACAATAACGGGCCGGCGCGGGTCTGGGATCCACTTCCTGAAAGAAATGGCGAGAAACATCAGCCGATTCCAGATAATGTTCACCCTGGATTTGATTGGGGATACCGGAGGAGATATAATAGGCGATGAAGTCCAGTTGCGGTTTTAAAAAACCCAGATAAAAAGCCCCGCCCAGACAGCCAAACCGCTCCCGGTCGAAATAGGCGGCGGTCTTCATTCGCCTGGCCCGCCAGATGTTGCCCATAACACAGGAAAAATCACTCCAAACAGATCCCCAGTTGATTTCTCCTTTTTTCTCCATCTCACTGGTCGGAAGATTGGCCGGTTTGGGAGAAAAGCCCTTAACCGGTCTCTGATCGGTATAATACATTCCAAAGGGTTCCTCCGGGAGCCCCAGCCTTTCAAAAAAATCCTTCATGCCTTCAGCGATTTTTTTCTCCATGATTCATACCTCCTATGTCATTGAATTATTATTAACTGATTTATTCCTCTGTGAGAAACTTAAAAGGATGGAAATTGTTTTGTCAAGGGAATGTTTACCACTTATAATAAGTTATCTGGATCGGAAGTATTGCTGC
>CAZSTT010000010.1:6324-37492 GCA_964609705.1 uncultured Thermodesulfobacteriota bacterium | reverse complement strand
TTTTACCTCCCGGGGAGTCATCTACCCGGCGATTTAGTTACGGAAGACCCTTCGATCGATAAAAAAACTGCGCCCTTTGTCTTTTTAATGCTTTGCCTGGCGCTTATACAGGGGGAATACATAACATGAATCCTTATAAATTGTTAGCCATTCAAGTGGCCAGGAAAGCCGGTGCGGTCCTGAAGAAAAAAATGGGATCCAAAAGAACGATAGGGTTTAAAGGGGCTATCAACCTTGTTACCGAAATGGACATCCTCTCCGAAAAAATCATTGTCGATGAGATCGAAAGACGTTTCCCCGACCATGTCCTATTGGCCGAGGAGCGGCCGGCGGCGGAAAAATCTTCCCGGTTCCTCTGGATTATCGACCCCCTCGACGGTACTACCAATTATGCCCATGGGTATCCCATCTTTTCCGTATCCATTGCTTTGGCCAAGGACGGGGAGATTGTCCTGGGAGTGGTTTATGATCCCATCCGTGACGAACTCTTCACGGCAGAGAGAGGCAAGGGAGCCAGGCTTAACGGTCACAAAATCCGGGTCTCCTCAGAAACCAAGCTTTCCCGCAGCCTTCTGGCCACGGGTTTTCCCTACGATCTGAGGGAAACCACAGTTAACAATTTTGACCACTTTCGCAATTTTGCCCTTCGGGTTCAGGGCGTACGCCGCGGCGGGTCCGCCGCGCTCGATCTTTGTTATGTTGCGGCGGGGCGGTTCGACGGATTTTGGGAAATGAAGCTCGGTCCCTGGGATATAGCCGCCGGCTGTCTGATGGTTGCCGAATCCGGGGGGCGGATAACCGATTTTTTGGGCAGGCCTCTTAATCTGAGCGGGAAGCACGTCCTGGCCAGCAACGGAAAAATCCACCCGGCCATGCGTCGGATTGCCCAACTGGGTAAATTTCTGAAGTCCTAAAAAATTCTGCCCCCATCCCTGCTTTGGTAGTACAGCAGATCCTACCTTTCTCAGGAAGAACGTTAATACCCGATCAATCGGCAAAGAAAGATTGATCCATGGAAGCCGTCAGCCCATCGCTTTCTTTCAACCGCTGGAGCAATCCCTTGATTTTGGGCAGTTCATAATGAAAGAAAAAGCGAAAGGTATAGAACTTCCCCTGATAAAATTGCTTCTCCATTTCGGAGAGGTCGGAACTAAGCGCTTTTTGTATGGCCAGTCCCTGGAGGAGCCATTGCCAGGCCACGGTGATGATTCCAAAAAGTTCCAGATACAGGGTTGAATCGGCCAGGAAAATTTCAACCTTACCCTCCAGGGCCAATGCGGCCAGGTGAGCGGTGATGTCTTTTAAAGAGGCCAGGGCTTCACTCAAAGCCCGGGCATAGGGGACCAGGGCCGGAATGGTCTCGGCCTTGAGGATCGTCTTTTCAATCTCATCCGTAAAAAGGGTAAAGGCCTTTCCCCCTTTCATGATGACCTTTCGTCCCAGAAGGTCCAATCCCTGAATCCCGGTCGTCCCTTCATGGATAGGGTGAATCCGGGCATCCCGGTAGAGTAATTCCAGGATGAATTCATCACAGTAACCGTAACCACCCAGGCACTGAAGCCCCTGACTGACGGACAGGATTCCCATTTCCGAAGGGTAGGTCTTGGCCACCGGGGTCAGCAAATCCAACAGCAGTTCACAGCGTTCTTTCTCCTCCCCTTCCCCGATTATTGACTGGTCCACGTATTGGGAGCATTGCATCAGCAGGGACAAGGAGCCTTCGACCACGGCCCTTTGAAAAAGAAGCATCCGTTTCACATCGGCGTGTTCGATAATCAGGATTTGAGGGGTAGTTGGGTCTTTGGCGGAAATTTTTCTTCCCTGAAGACGTTCACGGCAATACTCCAACGAGGCATAATAGGCGGCGGAGGCAATTCCGGTTGCTCCCAGGCCGACATTGATCCTTTCTTCATTCATCATCTGAAACATGTAAGGCAGGCCTTGATGCGCTTGGCCGACGAGGTATCCCCGACAGTCGTTATTTTCTCCCATGCTCAATTGGGTAATCGGGGTTCCCCGGTAGCCGAGCTTATGATAGACCCCGGCCACCAGGAGATCATTGAAAATGAGCTGACCTGCTTCGATCCTTTTTTTTGGAACTGCAAAGAGGGAAATGCCCTTAACCCCCGCTGGGGCCCCTTTGATCTTGGCCAGCATCAGATGGACGATATTATCCACCCCGTCATGATCCCCGGCGGAGATAAAAATCTTTTGCCCCCTGATCTGATAAAATCCCTGGTCGGTGGGCAGGGCTGTGGTGAGGACATCCGACAGGGAGCTGCCGGCCTGCGGTTCGGTTAAGGCCATGGTCCCCTGCCATTCGCCGGAAAACATCTTGGGGAGGTATCGTTCCTTAAGTTCTTCGGAGCCGAAGGATAAAATCAGATTGGCCGCCCCGGTGGTCAGTTGAGGATAGACGCTGGCCGAGTAATTGGCGGCTGAGAAAATAAACTGGCCTGCTGAGGCCACCAAATGTGGAAGTTGCTGTCCTCCCAAATCGAAAGGAAAAAGGGCGGAGATCCACCCCCCTTCTCCGGACTCCTTCATAAAGGTCCTGACCGCGGGATGGACCTTGACTTCTCCCTCAACAAAGGCCGGAGGGATCTGATCCATCTCCTTCAAGGCCGGGCGCAGCATATCCTGTCCCATCTTTAAGGCCGTCTCCAGGGTCAGATCAAAAATCTCCCGGCCGTGTTCCTGGAAATAAGAATATTGACAGAGGTCCTCCACCTGAAAGACCTCATAAAGTAAAAATTTTAAATTTCGCATACTGACGAATTGGTCCATGCAATCTCCTCTCAAGCACTTGTGATATTGGTTCGAGGGACCAGGCAGAAGCCTTGGTTTGTGGAAATTTAATGTGGAGTAGCCTATATTAGGGAACCAATGTGAGTCAAGCGGAAAAGGCTGCATGGGAGGGGTCAGAGACAGTAGATTTATCTTTTTACTTATTTCTCTTTTTTTGATAATGATACTGAAAAAAAAGATTTTTATCCCCTGCGTCTCTTTTTTCTAAAATGATGATCATCGATCTAAAATTTGAACCTCATCATATCCCTGTGCTGGCGGACTGGCATCATGAGGAGTGGTCCTACCTGAATCCAAACCTGACCGTTGCGCAACGAGCAAAATGGATGCAGTCCTATTTAAGTGATGGTTTGGTTCCAAGTACTTTTATTGCGATAGAAGAACAATTATTGGGTTCAGCCTCTATCGTTGAACAAGACATGGATACAAAACCGGACTTGTCACCCTGGCTGGCCAGTGTATTTGTTTCACCGGAGAACCGAGGTCGGGGTGTTGGCTCAATGCTGGTATTGCAGATCATGGAAAAAGCCAAGGAGGCCGGAATACCTGTTCTTTATCTTTTCACCCCTGATAAAGAAGGGTTTTATCAAAAGTTAGGCTGGCAGACCATTTCAAAAGAAGCCTATCGTGGCCAATTGGTCACGGTCATGCAGGCAAACCTGATCGCTTGAATATATTCTTCAGTTTCTTGTTAAGCCCCTGAGGAAGACCTCAGTTAGAAACTTCCTTCCCTTCAAACACCTTTTTTAATTCCTCCACATTCGTTATGGGCGACTGGCAGGCATATCGACTGCAAAGAAAAACGGTTGGCTGCTTATTCACCGGGGTTAGGGTCTCCAAGAAAGGGGAAAGCTGAAAGGCTTTCAGCGCCTCCTCTTCCCTTTCAGACCGCAATAACAAGACCTTATTAGGTAAAAAACTCCGCTGAATCTCCGAAATCATTTCCCGGGTAGTGTCCTCGGCCGGGTCACCGGCCACCACGATCTCCTGTCCGGGGCCAAATCCAAAGTCCAGGGCATTGAGGAATTGGGTATAAGCCAGGGGATAGCCGGCCACAGTTCCTGAAAAATGGTTAAACAATTGGTCGGCTTTTCGTTCCAGATCGGTGTTTCCGGTCATTCGACCCAGCCGTAAAAAATTCAGAGCTGTGACTGAATTCGCCGAAGGGGTCGCCCCGTCATAAAGGTCCTTTTCCCGGATAATTAGTTTTTCCCCTTCTTCGGCGGTAAAATAACAGCCGCCTTTTTCCTGGTCCCAAAACAGATCGATCAGACGCTGATTCAGGGCCACCGCCTCCTCCAGGAAACGAATATCAAAAAGGGTCTCATAAAGTTCAATCAGGCCCCAGATGAAAAAAGCGTAATCGTCCAGGAAACCCGGATAGGCCACCTGCCCTTCCCGGAAACGCCGATAGAGTCCGCCCTCGGGAGTGCGCATGGTTTCCAGAATAAAACGGGCCGCCTTTCCGGCCGCCCGGGCATAGACCGGATCACCCAGGGCCTGAGTCCCCTTGGCCAGGGCGGCGATCATCAGACCATTCCAGGAGGTCAGAATTTTATCATCTTTTAAGGGATGAATCCGTTTCTCCCGGGCGGAAAAAAGCCGCTCCCGGGCCCCGGCTAATCGGGTTTCCAGTTCCTCAAGCCCTATCTTTTCTTTCAGGGCAAATTCCTCGGAGGAAATGGAAATATAGGGAATATTCCTTCCCTCTTCAAAATTGCCGGAAGGGATGATGTTATAAAAACGGCAAAAAAGACCGGCGGTGTCCCGATCTAATAAATCCAGGACCTGTTGATGAGTCCAGAGATAAAAGAGCCCCTCTTTCCCCTCACTGTCGGCATCTTCAGCGGAATAAAAACCCCCTTCCGGGGAAGTCATATCCCTTAAAACATAATGGAAGACCTCCCGGCTCACCCGGGCATGAAAGGGATTTTTCAGGGCCTGGTAGGCTTCGGTATAGGCCAGGGCCAATAGGGCCTGGTCATAAAGCATTTTTTCGAAATGGGGGACCAGCCACTTTTCATCCACCGAATACCGGTGGAAACCCCCTCCGACCTGGTCAAAAATCCCTCCGAAACGCATGGACTGAAGGGTCTTTTCCACGATCCTTTGAACCAGGGGATCCCTGTTTTGTTGATGATGGCGTAACAGGAAGGTCAGATGATGGGGTGTGGGAAATTTAGGGGCCCCCCCAAAGCCACCCCACTCCGGATCAAAACCCTTTTTGAGCTGCTCACAGCCGAGGCTGAGGGTTTGAGCGCTTAAAGTTGCCCCCCCGGAAACAGGCGCTGTCTTCGTTTGGATTGCCTGGGTGGTCTGTTCTGCGGCCTGGAAAATTCGCCCCCGGTCCTTCTGCCAAAGGGTGGCGATCTGGGTCAACAGTTCAATAAATCCTGACATCCCCAGACGGCTTGTTTTGGGAAAATAAGTCCCGGCAAAGAAGGGTTTTGCCTCGGGGGTCATAAAGATGGACAAAGGCCAGCCCCCACGACCGGTCAAGGCTTGGCAGACCGACATATAAACCTGATCGATGTCCGGACGTTCTTCCCGATCCACTTTAATGGATACAAAAGATTGGTTGAGTAGTCGGGCCACTTCATCATCTTCAAAAGATTCATGGGCCATGACATGGCACCAGTGACAGGTGGCATAACCGACGGAAAGGAAAACCGGTTTTCCCTCCCTCTCGGCTTTTTCAAAGGCTCCCCCCCCCCAGGGATGCCAGTCGACCGGATTATGGGCATGCTGGAGAAGGTAGGGACTTTTTTCATTGATCAAGTGATTGGGCATATGGCACCTTTTTCCAAACCTCGGCCCTAGGCCGTTTTTTTTCATACCCTCCCGCAGAAATTCCGTGGGACTCTTTTCTTAAATCTAAAACACCTTAAAGGCAACTACAAGGGGAGGGACCGACTAATGTTTTTATAGAATCAGGATGTCTTTTGATCTCCGGACTTTTACGATAGGAATTTTTCCTCTTGACTGGCCTTGCTGCCCAACTTACTATTCTTATCAAACCGTCATGCCCCGCCTAAGGGCGTAACCCCGCGAACCGGTCGGCTTAGCCGACCTAAGAAGAGACATCCAGGGGATGTCGGGACATGAAAATAGGGTTGGGCGAAAGTAACCTCAAACCTTATTTCATTTTTAGGCCAGTTTAGTGATTCATTATGATAAAAGAAGGAGGGCGTTATGGAAACAACCGATCTGTTCACATTGATTCAAAGCCGACGTTCGGTCCGTTTGTGGCAGGACAAGCCGGTCCCGGAAGAACAACTCCTGAAGGCCATAGAAATGGCTACTTATGCCCCAAATGCCGGGAACCAGCAAAACTGGTTTTTTTACCTCATCTTAAATAAAAATACAATTCAATCGGTTGCCGACGCCGTCCAGGAGAGTGCTAATTATATAGCTTCCTTGCCTGAGACAGCCGGCTTTAATGAAACGGCCCTTAGAATGATAAAAGGGGCTGCTTTTTTTCGCAATGCACCGGCCGGCATCGCCATGGCCTGCAGCCATTACCAATCACCGGTGGACAGACTCCTATCGGCCATTGAAAAAAGCGATCCCAATAATAACCGAGCTACCCAGATGCGCCAATGGCGAAATACCTCCAATGCCAGGATTCAATCTGCCGCTTCAGCCATTGGCTATCTTTTGTTAATATTACATCAGATGGGCTTGGGAGCAGTATGGATGACCGGCCCGATGCAGGCCAAGGGTGCCATAGAAAAAATCCTCAAAGTCCCAGCAGAAAGGGACCTGATCGCCTATATTCCGGTCGGCTTTCCGGCTGAAACGCCGGCCCTTAGAATTCGGAAACCGGTCCAGGAGGTTTGCGAAATTATTAAATAAAGAGGCAACGAGTTATCGGGTTCCGTCCCCCTGTTTGACCAGATCGGTGAAGGGAATGGTCAGTTGGTAAACCCCGGCAGATAAACGGGAAGTGTAGGGGTAGGGTCCTTTTTTAAATACCTGGAGCATGCCGGTATTGCTGGGCAATACATCGGCGGTAAATCCTTCTATCCCGTTTCTCTTGGCCACATTTATTAGCGTCTGGTACAAGTAGGAAGCGATCCCCTTACCCTGATATTCATCATCAACGATAAAGGCCACATCAGCGAATAAATTTTCCTGGCTGCGGACATATCTGGCCTCGGCCACCAGCCGGCCTTCTCCCTTAGGCCCCACCAAGCCAACGATGGCCAAGGTATTTCTATAATCGATATTGACATAAGACTGCATTTTCGTGTGGGGCATGGTCCGAACAGGACTGAAATAGCGGTAATAGACATCTTCCTCGGAAAATCGGTAAAAAAGACGGCGCATCTGATCTTCATCAGAGGGTTTGATAGCCCTGAATCGTACACTAAGATTGCCTTTAAAGGAATGGGAATGCTCCAGTTCCCTGGGATAAAAATGACCGGCTTCCGGCAGATAAATTTGATCCGAGTAGATCAAATTGGCCTCTTTAGCCTGCTGGACCAGTTCGGCCCGGTCATCCGGATGGGCGATATCGATCAGGGCCAGGGCCCGCTCGCGGATGCTGATCCGTTTGAGATAGGCGATACCGTATTCGGTGACCACCATGTCCAGGACCTCGCGAAAATTGAACTGATTGGGGTAGTCTTCAATGGATATTTTAAAATTAGATTGCCCCTTCAAATTACGGCTGGGCAGGGCGCAGACCGTCCGGCCCCCCCGGGACAGTTCGACGCCGGTTAAAAAACCCTGTAATTCACCTGCACCGAAGGCCACATTGCTCAAACCCACATGCATGGCGATCCCGCCGGTCAGATCAACCTTGCGGACCGGGACGATGAGGGTAAACTGATCATGCATTCCGATGACTTTGGGATCTCCGACCACGTCAATCCCTTGAAACTCGACCAGGGGATTCCGGTCCAGCCATTGCATCAGTTCCTTGGTCCCGATGGCGTAAGAGACGACACTTTTCCCACGGAAATAGGTCTTGTTCCGATTGGAAACCGCGCCGCTTTTAATGAGATCCATCAGGGAATCGGTGATAAACAGCGAATGGATGCTTAAATTCTTTTTGGATTTCAGATGGGGGGGGAGGGATTCAAATAAGCTGCCGGTGGCGAAGGTCAGGCAACTCCCGTTATCCACCAGAACCGCCACATTCGCCGCTACCTTGTCCATCACCTCATCCGTGGGCCAGCGGTCGAAGGTGATGGGCGGCAATTCGGCGGAAACCAGATAATCAAAATCATCGGCATTGACCAGGGTGTCCCCCAGGGTCCGGGGGACCTGGGGGTTGATTTCCCCGACCACCAGGGTGGCCTGTTCCATAGCCTTCCGGGCTGTGTCAACGGTAAGGCCCAGACCGGCCCAGCCGGCTTCATTGGGCGTGGTTATTTGCACAAAGGCTACATCGATTTTGATGGCACCGGATTCGATCAACCCTGGTATTCTGGAAAATCGACTGGGTATCAGATCCACCCGGCCCCTCTGGACCGCTTCACTGGCCAGCCAACCCGAATAAAAGGTTTTGAGTCTGTATTTCCCGGAATAGCGCTCTTCCAGAGGGATCGCGTCTCCCAGACTGATAAGCTGGAGGACTTCGAGGTCCCTCAAATTGGGCTGCTTTGAGAAAAGAAGATATTTGACCAGGGTTCGGGGTTCGGCAGCCCCGGTCCCTACAAAGATACTCATCCCCGGTTCAATTTTTTCCAGGGCCTTTTCAGGGGTAACAATCTTATCTTTCCAGGATTTCGCCATTTTTATGTCTCAATCTTGCCCTAACGTTTTTGGGCTTTTTTTTATTCCGCGAAAAATTAGTTCGGAGTTAGGAGGTCGGAGTGTGCTGAGGGTTATGAGAAAATTTTTCTCCGAACTCCAAGCTTTATCTCTTAACCTCAAACAGCCTTTTAACCCCTTGCGTCCTTGAGATCTTTTTGTTAATAATCCGAAAATTCAATGCACACTCCTTTTTTTGCGGCTTAAATAATCCACCAGCAGATATTTGCCAAGCTGATTAGGGGCGGTAAAAAAGGCACGGCCTTTGTTGATCTTGGTAACCTCATTGACGAAGCTTACCAGCATGGGCGAACGGTCGAGCATGAAGGTGTTGATAGTGGCTCCGGAGCGGGTGAAAGCCCGGACCTCTTTGAGGGTTTCCCGGATGGCATTGGGGCTGATGCCAAAGGTGGGCCATTCGATATGCAATTGACCGTCCATGGTAAAAGCCGTCGGCTGGCCATCGGTGATCATGATGACCTGGTGCCGGGCATCCGGGTGCTGACCAAGCAATCGGTGGGCCAGGCGCAATCCGTCCTGAATGTTGGTAAAAACGTCGTCGCCGAAACTCCCCACCGCTTCCAGAAGTTGTTTCCGATTGAGCCTGTGGGCCTGGGTAGCGAATCCGACCATATAAAATTTGTCGGTAGGGTAGCGGGTTCGGATCAAGTGCTCCAGGGCCAGGGCCACTTTTTTGGCCGCAGTAAAGCGGTCGTTCTGGAACATGCTGTAGCTCATGTCCAGCATGAGCACGGTGGCGGTGGAGGTATTGAACTCGGTTTTAAAGACCTCGAAGTCTTCCGGTTTCAGCCGAATCTTGCTTTTCCCCGCGCGTAAAGCCTCGGCTTTCAGGCCGCTTCCGGCCTCCCGAAAAACCGCGTTGGCTAAAGTTTTCGGCAAATGCAATTGGAAGGGATCTCCGAAAGCAAAAGGCCGGCTCTCGTCCGGCAGGGCCTCGCCCGGGCCATGAAAGGAGGTACTGTGGGCCCCAAAGGGCCCGCGGCCGACCAGAGCATAAATATCACGGAGGGCCTTCTGGGCGATCATCCGCATGGCTTTGGGCGTCAGCACAAGCCGGCCTTCCTCGGCAGCCACAAACCCGGAATCGCGCAGGAAGTTCATGAACTGGAGAAAGGTCTGGATCGAACGACGCGCTTCTTCACCCAGGTATCGGGCCAGGTCTTCAAGGTTCATCCCCTGGAGATCTCCCCGTTCAAGGGACTGGATCAGTTCGTCCAATCGCTTCAATTGCTCGGCCAAAGCCATGGCCTGCTCCAGGGTCATAGATTGGCCGCCCTGGGACATATTCTGAGCGGCCATTTGTTGGAGTTGACTGAGGGTCTTAAGAAATTCCTGAAATTCCGCCTCAGCTTCTTTATCTAAAAAATCATAATTTCTAAGCTGCCTGACGGCTTCACCAAGATTCTGGGGGAGTCCGTGCAATCCCGCCTCGCGTTTGAATAGATCCTCGATATTTTTGCGAGCCTGCCCCGATCCGGTGACTGAAAGCTCCTGACTGGCCTGCTCCTCCGTCTGTTGAATCGTTTTCAGTTCCTTTTGCACGATCTGGTCCAGACGTTTTCGGAGCTCTTCACTCAAGCCCCGGGGATTGAACTGCTTAAGCATTTGGCTCCGTTGCTCACTTAAACGCTTGGCCAATCGGTCCAATCCTTCCAGTCGAAAGTTCTGGGAATCGAAGGAAAGACCCTCCCGCATCATCCATTCCAGGGCAAAGGCGGCATCCCCGGTCTCGAGGAATTTTTCAAGAAAATCATTGGTCATGGTCTTGAATTCCAGATCGACGACCTGGCTGCCATCCCATTGGGTGTAACGAAATATTTTAGACATAATTCATAGTCCTTAAAAAAGGAGGGTTCAAGGAGCCAAGGGATCAAGGGGTCGAGTGAAGGGCGTGGAAATTAAAACCCTGGGGCCCCTGAAGGGGGAGTTTTTTTGGGTCGGTCTTTCGACCTCCCGGTTCCCAGATGGGACCCTTTTATAAAGCCCGACGTATCGGCTTCCAAATAGAAGCCTCTTGGGGAGCTCGGCATCCGGCATCAGGATGGATGCCTTTTCTAAAGCTCGACGAAGTCGAGCGGGCCGAGCGTATCGAGCGACCGAAACCTTGAACCCTCGAATCCTTGAATCCTGATTTTTTTTAATGAAACCCTTCCCCCCGCTCCCGCTTGATAGTCGGTTGTTTGGGTTTGGGCGCCTGAGGAGCTATTTTATAAACCGTCTTGTCCTTGCGCAGTTCTTTATTCAGTTTCTGATTCAAATGCAGTCCTTCCAGGATGAACTCCGCCGCAGAGGCCAGTTGTCCCGGGGAATCGCTTAGGCCCAGCTCTTTCAGTGCCTCACGCAGAATCGGAACCTGTTTAATAAAATCCTTGTATTGTGATGAAGGTGAGTCGGCGGATACTTCCACAGAAGCCCCGGCATCAAAAATCCGGATGACCGGCTCCAAATCCTCAACCCGGAAATAACGATCAAAAATTCCCCGAATGGCGCGACGGAGAAGGCGGTCGACAATCTCCACCTCGGTCTGATCCTCTCCGGCATATTCGATTTCGATTTTACCCCGCGAGCTGGCAAAAACCGCCGGCAAATCAGAAATGCGAGGGACGATCTCCGCCTCATTCAGACGAATGGCCCGCTTATGGGCGCTGGCCAGAACACTTTCATAATTAGAAATGCTCATGCGTACCGAGACCCCTGAGGATTGATTGATCTCCGGGCTCTGCCGGGCCTCAAAGGTCAAACCGGCGATGATCTCTTTAATATATCCGGGAATCAGGACCCGCCGGTCCGGGGAGACGTTCACCTGTGCCTCCTGATCGACAATGTCCATTTCAATCTCCCGCCTGATCGGATAGTGGGTGCGTACCTGGGAGGAATAGCGGTCTTTAAGCGGGGTAATGATACGGCCTCGATGGGTATAGTCTTCCGGGTTGGCCGTGGCCACAATCAGCATGTCCAGGGGCAGCCGAACCTTGAATCCCTTAATTTGCACATCGCCTTCTTCCAAGATGTTAAAGAGGCTGACCTGGACCTTTTCGGAAAGATCCGGGAGCTCGTTTATGGCAAAAATACCACGGTTGGTCCGGGGCAAAATTCCAAAGTGAATAACACGTTCGTCGGAGAGATAACGCCCTTCGGCCACTTTGATCGGATCCACATCCCCGATCAGATCCGAAACCGAAACATCAGGGGTAGCCAGCTTTTCGCCGAAACGTTCTTCTCTGGGGATCCAAACAATGGGAAGGCGGTCGCCCATTTCGACGGCCCGGATCCGGCATTCATGACAGATGGGAGCAAAAGGATTATCGAGGATTTCACAACCGGCCACCGCCGGCATCCACTCGTCCAGGAGCTGGACCAGGGTCCTGATCAACCGGCTCTTGGCCTGACCCCGTTCCCCCAAGATGAGAATGTCGTGGCCGGAGAGAATAGCGTTCTCCATTTCCGGGATCACCGTCTCGTCATAGCCGAGGATCCCCGGAAAGAGCGGTTCTTTGGCCGTCATTCTGGCCACCATATGTTCTATTAATTCCTTTTTAACAGAGCGATAGGTCCACCCTGAGGCGCGCAATTCACCTAATGTCTGACTCTTATTCACAGCGTTTTTCTCCCTTCATGATTTCAAGGTATTTTCCGTCCACTCCTCCCCCCCTGGGCCGGTTGGGATCCCTGACGGTTTTTTCCCTTGTATTAATAGTAACGCTTACTCCGGCCTTCGTCAAAAGGAAAATATTAAGGTCTCACAGCAATGCTGACAAAAATAGGCCGGGGGCCTTATTAAATAGGAACCATCCGTATTCATATCAAGCTATTATGGGACCTTTAATAGGACCGGAGTGGGGGAGTGACTGCTGAAGGATCAATCCGGAATTAAGCCGCCACGCCCGTCATTAGGAGCGTTACGCCACGATACGGTCGGGTCCCCCGACCTAAACAGGAGACATCCAGGGGATGTCGGGACATGAAAATAGGCCGGAGCAGCGAGTAGCCTCTAACTCTATTTTCATATTAAAATAATATCCCCAGACAATCCTGAAGGGACCCGATCCCGATTAATTCCATGGATGGTGTTTTTCCGGCCTGTTCCAGATTGTTTTTCGGCAAAAGGCAACGGGTAAAACCCAGCTTCTGGGCCTCCTTAACCCGCAGCAATGATTGGCTGACGGCCCGAATCTCCCCGGTCAATCCCACCTCCCCGAACAGGACCGTCTGAGCGGAGATGGGACGGTCCAGGAAACTGCCGGCCAGCGCGGCGGTGATACCCAGATCGACAGCCGGTTCATCAATCCGGATGCCCCCGGCCACATTGAGAAAGATATCCTGGTTTAAAAGATTCAAGCCGGCTTTTTTTTCCAATACAGCCACCAAAAGAGAAACACGGTTGTGATCCACTCCCATGGCCGTCCGCCGGGGGACCCCGAAATTGGTCTGACTGACCAGGGCCTGGAGTTCCACAAGGATAGGCCGGGATCCTTCCAGGCTGGGCACCACCACCGATCCGGGAACATTCAGGGGGCGTTCGGACAAAAAAAGTTGGGAAGGGTCTCTGACTTCTTCCAATCCCGAATCTTTCATTTCAAAGACCCCGATCTCATTGGTCGAGCCAAAGCGGTTTTTAACCGCCCGGAGGATACGGTAAGCATGCCCCCGTTCCCCCTCAAAATATAGAACCGTATCGACCATATGTTCCAGGACCCGGGGACCGGCGATGATCCCTTCTTTGGTAACATGGCCGATTAAAAAAAGAGAAGTGTCCGATTTCTTGGCCCAAACCATCAATCGGCCGGCCACCTCCCGAACCTGGGAGACACTGCCGGGAGCGGAACTCATCTCCCCGGAATAAACGGTTTGAATGGAATCGACCGCTACAAACCGGGGTTGAAATTCTTTCAAAATTTTAAAGATCGAATCCAGAGAAGTCTCGGAAACAACCAGGACCTGACTTTCTCCCGCCCCCAGCCTTTCGCCCCGCATCTTGATCTGCTGGACCGATTCCTCTCCGGAAATATATAGGGATTTATGGCCCAGGCCGGCTAACCGGTCCAGGACCTGGAGGATAAGGGTTGATTTTCCGATCCCCGGATCACCACCCACCAGGACCGCCGAGCCGGGGACCACCCCGCCGCCGAGGACACGGTCCAACTCATCAATCCCGATCAGGTGCCTCTGCTCTCCCTGGCTGGAAACTTCTTTTAGGGGTTGGGGAAGAGACTTCCGACCGGGGCCTTCCTCCCAGGGATGGGCTTTTATTGACGGAGAAAAAGTTTCCTCGAGAAGACTGTTCCAGGTACCGCAATCCGGACAGCGTCCCAGCCATTTCGGGCTCTGAAATCCGCAGGATTGACAGGCATAGACTGATTTATCGGGTTTCATGGTTTTTCTATTGTAATCCAAAAAAAAATATCTGCCAGGCTTTATTTTATTGATCAGGCCTCTTTTTAATAACTACCTTAAAATAAATGAATTTTTAAGTACACCCCCCTGGCCATTATTCAAAAGAAAGGGTCCTAAAAGACCTTCTTTCTTTATGTTTAATTTCCTCTGAAAAAATATGGATTGACATTATCTCTTGTTTTCATTATATTATTATTTTTTATGAAGCGGGCATAGCTCAGCTGGTAGAGTACAAGCTTCCCAAGCTTGGTGTCGCGGGTTCGAATCCCGTTGCCCGCTCCAAACTTGGCTGGAGCGGTAGTTCCCTTTTTGAGGTGGGTCTTCGCCTTTAGACGATTAAAGGTAGGCCATGTCTTCGAATAGCGGATGAGTTGATATTTTTCTGAAGATTTTTGCATCATCAATATCAATTAATGTTCTGCGTTACGAAGTGGGCCTCGGCCCATTTTTTTTTGGCCGTAGCCCTATAAAATTTTCAGAGGTTCAATAGTTCGTGGATTCGGCGAAAAAAAGGGGACCGGATTATAAACTCCCTTTTTTGTTTCGTCGCTGGATGACGAACGTATTTTGTATTTCGCGAAGTTATGGACACCTTATCAAAAACAAACCCGGACCCGATAGAAGGCCTGATTGAGGCCCTTCTTAAAGCGGAAGGTTTGGAACTGGTGGATCTGGAGTTTAGGAAAGAAGCCCGGGGGTGGGTCCTGCGGATTTTTATGGATAAACCGGGAGGGGTGACCCTGGATGACTGTTCGGACTTAAGCCGGGAAATTGGGGATCAGATCGAAGTCAATGAGTTGATCCCCCATTCTTACACCCTGGAAGTCTCTTCCCCCGGTTTGGATCGCCCCTTAAAAAAAGAAAGAGACTTTCTTCGCAGTATCGGAAAAATGATACAGCTTTCAACGAAGGTCCCTTTGGAGGGACAAACCTTTTTTAAGGGCATCCTTTTGGATTTCCAGGTTTCGGGGGCCCTGCGTCTGGCCGAAAACAAGAAAACCTGGGAGATCCCGGTCGGCCATATTACCAAAGCCAGACTGGTTTTTGAGGGTTAGACTAGTTTCCTAAATAAAACGCTCAGGCCTTTTTGCAGTGAACGGCATGAAACGTGGGTTGAAATGAAGGATTCAAGAGATTACAGGTCTAAAGCACAAGGAAAATCGAATACCTTACACCTTTTACCATAGGCCGGGGGATTTTTGAATCCTGGAATTCTCGAGTCCTAATTAAATTCAAGGAGTCAAAACCATGGGTTTGATTCAGAAAAAAGAAAAAGAGCTGGCAGCCATTCCTCCTTTGGAGCTTAAGAGAGTTATCGATCAGGTCAGCCGAGATAAAGGTATTAACAAAGAGGTCCTGATCTCTACTCTGGTAGAAGCCATCGGATCGGCGGCCAAAAAAAAGCTGGGCCTGAAAACCGAGATTGAAGTCAATTACAACGATGATCTGGGAGAGATCGAGGTTTTTGAATTTAAGGAAGTGGCCGAAAAAGTCAAAGACCCCCATACTCAGATTTCTCTGGAGGAAGGGAAAAAGCTGGATCCTGAATGTGAAGTTGGCGACAGTCTGGGAATAAAAATGGAGACCAGTTCTTTCGGCCGTATCGCCGCCCAATCGGCCAAACAGGTCATTATCCAGCGAATGAAGGATGTGGAGCGCGATATCGTCTTTGAAGATTTCAAAGATCGAAAAGGAGAGGTCATCAACGGGATCATTCAGCGGTTTGATAAAGGAGCGGCCGTAATCAATCTGGGCCGAACCGAAGCCATTTTGCCCCTTGCCGAACAGATTCCCACCGAGACTTACAAACAGGGGGACCGGATCCGGGCTTATGTGCTGGATGTAAAAAAAATCAGCAAGGGTCCTCAAATCATACTTTCCAGAACCCACCCTCAGTTTTTGGCCGCCCTTTTTGAAATGGAGGTCCCGGAAATCTCCCAAAAAATCGTCAGGATTGTCAATGTGGTCCGGGAGCCGGGTAGCCGCTCCAAAATCGCCGTAGTCAGTGAAGATAAGGATGTCGATCCGGTCGGTGCCTGTGTGGGCATGAAAGGAAACCGAGTCCAATATGTCGTCCAGGAGCTTAGGGGTGAAAAGATCGATATCATTTCCTGGAATCCGGACCCGGCCAAGTTTATTTGTAATGCCCTGGCCCCGGCCGAGATCATCCGGGTGATCATTGATGAGGTCAACCGGTCCATGGAAGTAGTGGTCCCCGACGAACAGTTGTCCCTGGCCATCGGGAAGAGAGGGCAGAATGTCCGCTTGGGCTCCCGTTTGACCGGCTGGAAAATTGATGTCAAGAGTGAATCGAAATATACCAAGTCCATGCGGGATGGATACCAATCCTTGCTTCAGATTACCGGGGTGGGGGAAGCCACAGCGGACTCTCTGTACAAAGGAGGTTTTGGATCTGCCAAGGAAGTGGCCGAATCCAACATCAATGAGCTAACCCAGATATCCGGAATTACCTCTAAAAAAGCAGAAAAACTGCTGGACGCCGCCAACGAGTACTTGAAAATCACCCAACCCAAAGATCCCCTGGCTGAAAACCAGGCAATGGAACAAGAAGAAAATACAGCCCAAGACGAGAACTTGGGGGAAGCCCCGGGGATTGAAAATAAGGCCCCCATTGAATGAACAAAGCAATAAGGCAAAGAACCTGTCGAGCTTGCCGAAAGAAAAAGGATAAGAAAGAATTATTGAGGCTGACCATTTTGGATAAAAAAACTATTGAAGCTGATCCCGGACAAATCATGCCGGGAAGAGGGTGGTATTTGTGTCAAGAGGCAACCTGTCTGTTTTGTCTGAAAGCCGCAAAGACCCGGCATAAATCCTTTGGCCGTGATTTGGAGATCGGTCCGAGATTGAAAAACTTATTAACGAATCCGCCGGCAGGGGGGGACCATGCCCAAAATTAGAGTCTATGAATTAGCCAAAGAACTGCAAATGGAGAACAAGGCCCTGGTGGATCTTGTTCGGGAACTGGGAATTGAAATTAAAAGTCATTCTTCTTCCCTGACCGACGAACAGATATCTCTGATCAAAGGTCATCTGAAAGGGACTAAATCTCTGGTGGTTGAAGAGCAGCGGATCAAATCAACCGTTATCCGCCGAAGGAAAAAGATTGTTGAGGTTGAACCGGTCGTTGAACCCCAGGAAGAAGAGCCGGCTTTGGAAGTGCAACCTTCCCCGGAAGTTAGTGAAGAAATTCCTGCGGTTCCAGAGCCGCAATTCCCGGAGGTCCCGATAGCCGAACAGGAACCACCGGTTGAAATAATGGGCGAAGTGCAAGTTGAGCCGCAGGGCCTTCCCCTGAAAGAAGAAGAAAAAGAAGCAGAAGCCGCGGAACCCTCAGCTCTTCCACGGCCCCATCCGGAGAAACCCCCAAGACCAGCCAAAGAAACCCCGGCCAAAGTGATTCGCCGGGCGGAGCCCCCGGCCCGGGTTATCCGGCCGGCGGAACCGATTGCCAAAGCGGTTCAACCCGTTCGCCCTCCCGTTCGCCCTCCCGCTCCCCCGGTTAAACCGGAAGAAAAAAAGACCGATAGGCCGGTCAAAGAAATCCCCAAAGAAAAAGAGAAAGTATCCCCCAAAAAAAAGCTGAAGACAGCCAAGACAGCGGCCGAGGAAGAAGCCGCTAAGGCAAAAATATTTAAGAAGAAAAGGGAAATTTTAGAGCGGGCGGACCTCTATGATGAGTCAGGGAAAGAGGCCAGGGCCTACCGGACCGGAAAAGGGGGGAAATTACCGGTCAAGAAATTCAAAAAGACGGAAATCACCACCCCCAAGGCCATCAAACGCCGTTTGAAAGTTTCGGATGCCATCAATGTCGCGGAACTGGCCAAAAGAATGGGTATTAAAGCAGGGGACCTTATCAAAAAAATGATCGCGTTGGGACTTATGGCCACATTAAATCAGTCGCTTGATTTTGACACGGCCGCTCTGGCGGCTTCCGAATTCGGTTTCGAGGTGGAAAAAGTTTACCTTGAAGAAGATCAAATAATAAAACTTCATGCCGACCTTCAGGAAGAACTCCAAACCCGGCCTCCGGTAGTTACCATTATGGGGCATGTGGACCACGGCAAAACCTCCTTGTTGGATGTGATCAGAAAAACCAACGTCACCGCCGGAGAGGCGGGGGGGATCACCCAGCATATCGGGGCCTATCATGTCCACTTGGATAAGGGGGAGATCGTTTTCCTGGATACCCCTGGTCATGAGGCCTTCACGGCTATGAGGGCCAGAGGGGCTCAGATAACGGATATCGTCGTCCTGGTTGTGGCCGCGGACGATGGCATGATGCCGCAAACCAAAGAGGCTATTGATCATGCCCGGGCGGCCGGCGTACCCATCATCGTTGCCGTCAACAAAATCGATAAACCCAACTCCAATCCGGACCGGGTTAAAAGGCAGTTGGCCGAATACGGGTTGTCCCCTGAGGAATGGGGAGGGGAGACCATTTTTGCCGAGGTTTCGGCCAAGACCGGGGTTGGGGTGGATGCCCTGCTGGAATTAATCCTCTTGCAGTCCGAGGTCCTGGAGCTGAAAGCCAATCCCAACAAATTAGCGGTTGGAAGGATCGTAGAGGCACGACTGGATAAAGGCCGGGGACCTATTGCCACCGTGCTGATTTCAGGGGGTGTGTTAAAAACCGGAGACCCCTTTATCTGCGGGATCCATTTTGGAAAGGTCCGGGCCCTCTATAACGATTGGGGCCAGAAAGTGAATCAGGCCCTGCCTTCCATCCCGGTCGAAGTTCATGGATTTAGCGGAGTGCCCCTGGCCGGAGATGAATTTGTGGTTGTTGAAGACGAAAAAACCGCCAGGCAGATCGGCCTGTTTCGTCTCCAGAAAAAGAGGGAAGCCGAACTTTCCAAGACCAGCAAAGTCACCCTGGAGAAGCTCTATGAACAAATTAAGGAAGGACAGGTCAAAGAACTCAACATCATCCTTAAAGCCGATGTCCAGGGTTCCATCGAAGCCATCAGCGAAGCCCTGCACAAATTGAGCACGCCGGTTATCAAGGTAAACGTGATTCACAGCTCCCCGGGGGCGATCACCGAGACTGATATCATGCTGGCTTCCGCCTCCAAAGCCATTATCATCGGATTCAATGTCCGACCGAACCATAAAGTGCAGGAACTGGGAGAACAGGAGCAGGTGGACGTTCGGTTTTACGATATCATCTATCAATTGGTTTCCGATATCAAAGACGCCATGGTCGGGATGCTGGAACCGGTTCACAAAGAGGTGGTCCATGGGCATGCCGAAATCCGGGAAATCTTTCATGTTCCCAAAGTCGGTGCCATCGGCGGAAGTTTTGTGATCGATGGGGCCATTGAAAGAAATGCCAAGGCCCGTCTTCTGAGGGATCATGTGGTGATCTATGATGGTCGTATCGCTTCCCTGCGGCGAGTTAAAGATGATGTTAAAGAGGTGGCTGCCGGTTATGAATGCGGTATCAGGCTGGAAGATTATAATGATCTCAAGGTCGGGGACGTAGTGGAATCGTATATTCTCGAGGAAGTGAAACCGGAGCTATAACCAAACGGTACACGGTCTAAGGTGTACGGTACCCTGAACCCTTTTGTAGGTTTTTATGGTCATCGGGATCCTGGAAATAATTCTTTATCTGCCGGAATCTCATTCTTTGAAGGAAAAGCGTCAGGTCGTCAAAAGCATTAAGGACAAGGTTCATAACCGGTTTAATGTGGCTATTGCCGAGATCGACGACTTGGATTTGTGGCAAAAAGCCCGCTTGGGGATCTGCAGTCTGGGGAATGATCGAAGGCAGGTCAACGGCCGCCTGGACCTGGTCATCAATTTCATTGAACGGATGCAGGTGGCTACGGATATCGATACACAGATAGAACTTTTGGATTATTGATTTAAAAGGAACGCAAGGAATCGGGGCTTCAGTTGATTGATGGTTTAAGGTACAAGGTTTAAGGTAAACCGTATACCTTATTAGACCATGAACCTTATACCTAATCTATTTCTGGAATCCTGAACCCCTCGAATCCAATAAAATGACCATGCAAACAACGAGAACCAAACCCAAACGAACCGTACAGGTCGGGGGATTGATCCAGCAGGAAATATCTGAACTGCTGGTCAGAAAAATTAAAGACCCTCGGCTGGAACTGGTGACCATCACCGGCGTCGAGGTTTCACCCGACCTGAAACTGGCCCGGGTCTATTTCAGCCGGTTCGGAAATCCCGATGAGATCCGGCGGGGTTTGGAGGGCTTGCAGAGCGCTACAGGGTTTATCAAGCGGGAATTGGGACAGCGGATGAAACTCCGCCGGGTCCCTGATTTGGAATTTGTCCATGATACCTCTTTTGAATACGGAGACCGGATCGAATCCCTCTTAAAGGATTTGTTTCCGGTCAAAGAACCCGAGGAAATATGAGAGCCCTACCGGCCAAGCCTGCCCCTTCTCCATTTTCCGAACCATCGGACTGGGAAGGGATTGTGGTGGTCAACAAATCGGCCGGGATGACCTCCAACCGGGTAATCCAGTGCCTCCGGAAGATCACCGGGCTTCAAAAAATGGGCTACCTAGGCACACTGGACCCGATCGCCACAGGGGTATTGCCCGTCTGTATCGGGTGGGCCACCAAAATCATTCCCTTTATTCCCGATCATCCCAAGGGATATCGGGGAGTCATGGTTTTAGGGGGGAAAACAGATACCCAGGATGCTACGGGTCAATTGATCAGCAGATCCCAACAGCCTCTCCCCGGTCGCCAACGAATGGAGGAGGTTCTTAAGGAATTCATCGGCCTTCAGGAACAGGTCCCTCCTTCCTTTTCGGCCCTGAAATATAAGGGCAAGCCCTTGTATCATTGGGCCAGGCGGGGCATACCGATTATCAAACCGCCAAGGCGTATCACCTTTGATTCGATTGAGGTCCTGCGCATGGAAGGGGAACGGGTGGCCTTCGAAGTATTTTGTTCTCCGGGGACTTATATCCGAACCCTTTGCAACGATGTTGGAGACCGCCTGGGTTGCGGGGCTTATTTAGGGGAACTGGAAAGGATTCAAAGCGGCCCCTTTTCCCTTTCCCAGGCCCTTACCCTGGAAAGTATTCAACAAGCCTCCCTCCAGGGAGAAATCGGAGCGCTGAAAATCCCGATTGAGAAGATCTTAAATCATTTGCCTCAGATCTGGGTGGAAGGGCAGTGGAAAGAAAAAATAAGACAGGGAAGATTTTTGAATCAGGACCCGGGTATTTCCCCCTGGCCTCAGGTCGAGCCCGGGGTGCCGGTCTGCGTCAAAGGGCCCAAAGATGAATTATGGGCCATCTATCAGAAGGAAGTCAATATCAAGCCGACTTTGAAACCAATACGGGTCATTATATGACCAAATGAGGAGCCGGGATCAGGAGGTATCAAGAATTCATCCCGCAGCCGGACTTGAGTCCTTGATCATTTTTCATTCATTAGACATGCCCAGGATCGGGCATGAATATTTATTTATTTTAAAGGAGGTATATCGTGGGATTATATGCGGAACAAAAAAAAGAAATTCTGGGCAAATTCGGGGTACACCCCACAGACACCGGTTCCCCAGAGATTCAAATCGCCTTGTTAAGTGAACGGATCAAATACCTGACTGAACACTTCAAAACCCACCAGAAGGATCACCACTCCCGACGGGGGCTGCTCAAACTGGTGGGTCAGCGCAAACGGATGCTGAGTTATCTAAAGAAAAAAGATGCCGAACGGTATCGAACCCTCATACAAGAATTGGGAATTCGCAAATAGGGCGTCCAGCCTTCCCAATATAAGGAGCATAAATTAATGGTTCAAGTAGTGTCAACTGAAATAGGCGGACGGACCTTGAGTATTGAAACCGGCCGGGTGGCCAAACAGGCCGGCGGTGCGGTTCTGGTTCAATACGGAGAGACCATCGTCCTGGTCACGGTAGTGTCCTCTAATGAAATACGGGAAGGGATTGATTTTCTTCCCTTAACGGTCGATTATCAGGAGATGGCCTATGCCGCCGGAAAGATTCCCGGCAGTTTTTTCAGAAGAGAAATCGGCCGGCCCAGTGAAAAAGAAACCCTGACTTCCCGTTTGATTGACCGCCCTTTGCGCCCCCTTTTTCCCAAAGGGTATCGCAACGAAACCCAGGTCATCGCCACGGTCCTTTCGGTGGATCAGGAAAACGATCCCGATGTCCTGGCCATGGTCGGGGCTTCGGCCGCGCTGGAGGTTTCGGATATCCCCTTTAACGGACCGATTGCCGGAATCCGGGTGGGCCGGGTGAACGGAGAATTGATTCTGAATCCCACCAGTTCCCAACTGGTGGACAGCGATATCAATCTGATTATCGCCGGTTCCCGGGAGGCCGTAGTCATGGTGGAAGGCGGGGCCAAAGAGGCTTCCGAAGAAGACCTGGTACAGGCGGTTTTCTTCGGCCACCGGGGAATTCAAGACATCCTGGATCTTCAGAAAAAATTGGGCCAGGCGGTTGGGAACATCAAAAAGACTTTTCCGGTCCCGATTGAAGATGAGGCCTTAAAGGCCCGGGTGTTCGATCTGGCCCGAACTCCCCTTAAGGATGCCTTAGGACTCACTGCCAAAATGGACCGTCACAATCGAATCCATGATGTCCGGGAAGAGCTGATACAAAAGATGATTGAGGACCATCCGGATCAAAAGAAAGAAATGGTAAAGTTCTTCGAAGAGCTGGAGCGGCAGTTAATACGTGACATGATCGTCAAGGAAAAAACCAGGATCGGGGGCAGGGCCTATCACGAGGTCCGGCCCATTGCCTGTGAAGTGGCCGTATTGCCCAGGACCCATGGGTCGGCCCTTTTTACCCGGGGGGAAACCCAAGCCCTGGCCGTGACCACCCTGGGGACGTCCTCGGACGAACAAAGGATCGATTCCTTGAACGGAGAATCCTTCAAGTCCTTTATGCTTCACTATAATTTCCCGCCCTTTTCCGTAGGAGAGGCCCGGATGCTGCGCGGTCCCGGGCGACGGGAAATTGGTCATGGGGCCCTGGCCGAAAGGGCCTTGAAACCCTTGCTGCCTGCGGGTGATGATTTTCCCTATACGATCCGCATCGTCTCAGAGATCCTGGAATCCAACGGCTCCTCCTCCATGGCCACGGTCTGCGGGGCCAGTCTTTCTTTGATGGACGCCGGCGTACCCATTAAATCCCATGTGGCCGGTGTGGCCATGGGATTAATTATGGAACAGGGGGAGGTGGCGGTCCTGACCGATATCCTTGGCGACGAAGACCACTGCGGGGACATGGATTTTAAGGTCACCGGTACGGAACAGGGAGTTACGGCCCTGCAGATGGATATCAAGATTCAAGGGGTGACCCAGGAAATCATGGGCCAGGCCCTTCGCCAGGCCCGGGATGGACGGCTGTCCATCCTCAAATTGATGAACGAGACCATCCGCGAACCCCGGACCAGCATCTCCGATTACGCCCCCAAGATCGTCACCATCGAGATCAATCCGGATAAAATCCGGGAGGTGATCGGACCGGGAGGCAAGGTGATCCGGTCGATCGTGGCCGAGACCGGGGCCAAGATCGAGGTAGAGGACTCCGGAAAAGTGATCATTGCTTCTTCAGACAGCCAAAGCGTGGATCGGGCCATTGCCATGATCAAAGAAATCGTTCAGGAAGTGGAAATCGGTCAACTTTATCTGGGCAAGGTGATCAAGATCATGGACTTCGGGGCCTTTGTCGAGATCCTGCCGGGCACTGAGGGACTGGTCCATATCTCTCAGCTGGACAATCAACATGTTAAGAAAGTCACCGATGTGCTCAAGGAAGGCGACGAGGTTCTGGTCAAGGTCCTGGAAGTGGACCGCCAGGGCAAAATCAGGTTAAGCCGCAAGGCCGCTCTGGGTCAGACCCTTCCTCCCAAGTGATGACTATGGTGAACAAAACCGTACTCCCCAATGGAATCCGGATCGTCACCGAGACCTTGCCTTATTTATATTCGGTCTCGGTGGGCATCTGGGTGGACATCGGTTCCCGGGATGAAAATCCTGAGGAAAACGGGATCTCCCATTTTATCGAACACATGATCTTTAAGGGTACCCGCAAGCGGACCGCCCTGGACATCGCCAAGGAAATGGACGCCATTGGCGGCATGTCCAATGCCTTCACCTCCAAGGAGGAGACCTGTTTTTACACCCGGGTCCTGGATAATCATCTGGATCAGGGGGTTGGGATCCTTTTGGATATCTTTTTGAACTCCCTGTTCGATCCCGAAGAGCTGGAACGGGAACGGCAAGTGGTTCTTCAGGAAATCAGTATGGTCGAAGATACCCCGGACGAATTCACCCATGTCCTCCTGGGCGAGACGGCCTTCCAGGGAACCTCCCTGGCCCAGCCCATCCTGGGAACCCCGGAAACCGTTCAAGCCATCAACCAGGAAAGGATACTGAAATACCTGAAACGAACCTATGGTCCGGAAAAAATTGTGGTGGCTGCCGCCGGAAAGGTGGACCATGAGAACTTTGTTAATCTGGTGGCCCCGGACCTGAGTGGACTTCAGCCGATTCCTCAAATGAATAACCGCCAGGATCCGGTTTTATGTTTTAAATCCAAGGTGGTGACCAAGGATCTGGAACAGGTCCACCTGGCTTGGGCGGCCAAAGCCCCGAAGGCCGATGACCCCAGAAGGTATGTCAGCGCCCTGCTGAACGTCATCATGGGAGGGAACATGAGCTCCCGTCTTTTTCAGGAGGTTCGGGAAAAGAGGGGATTGGCCTATTCCATCTATTCCTTTCTCTGTGCCTACCGGGATACCGGGATGTGGGGTATTTATACCGCCGTAGCCAAAGAGACCCTGGCCCAGACCCTGGAAGTCATCGGGCAGGAACTGAAGAAATTGAAACAAGAAGAGCTTCCGGCCTCTGAATTGGAGGCCGCCAAGGAATTTGTCAAAGGAGGGATCCTTCTTGGAGCGGAAAGCAGTGATAACCGTATGACCCGCATTGCCAAAAATGAAATGACCTTCGGCCGCGATGTTCCCTTTGAGGAGATCCTGGAGGACTTGAACAAGGTCACCGGCCGGGAGCTGGTTGCTATGGCCGAAGAAATCCTTCAACCCGATCAATTTTCCCTGGTCTCCCTGGGACCGGCCGCCGAAACAGATCTCCCCCATCCGGTTATTGCCCTATGACCGAATCATTGACCCTTCGGATCCGCCGCCTGAATCCGGAAAAAGACCGGGATCTGCCCATTCCCCAATACATGAGCCCCGGGGCCTCCGGTCTGGATCTGCCGGCGGCGATCGAAGGAGAAATTATCCTGGCGCCCGGCGAAATCCGTCTGGTCCCCACCGGTCTGGCCCTGGCCATTCCGCCCGGATATGAGGGACAGGTTCGGCCCCGGAGCGGCCTGGCCCTTAAATACGGCATCAGCCTGGTCAATACGCCGGGCACCATCGACTCCGATTACCGGGGAGAACTCGGATTAGCGATTATCAATCTGGGACAGAACCCCTATACCATCCGCCGCGGAGACCGCCTGGCCCAACTGGTGCTGCACAAAGTCTATCAAGCCGACATTCAGGAAGTCGAAAATCTGGATGCCACCGACCGCGCCGACGGCGGTTTCGGCCACAGCGGGATTTAACCCTTCCGGTTCTAACCGTCCCCTGATTTTCTCTCCGGGCTCCCAACTCCCCACTCTGAACTTTCTTTTGTCCTCACGCCTCACGCCTCGTCCCACTCCCCTCAGGCCTTTGTTTTTTTATGGTTGATAACTGTGTTGCAATGCGATACTAACAAGATTGGGGGAGTACGATCATGCAATCACAAATATCAGTCAGGCTTGACGAAACAATCCATGAACAAATCACCAGCGTCGCCAAAAAACTCCGGCGTAAGCGTTCTGATATCGTCCGGTTGGCTCTTGAAAAATTTATTTCTGAAATCAATGGACTGGATGAATCAAAGCCTTATGACCAAGTCAAAGGTCTGATCGGTTCTGTATCGAGCGGGATTCCCAATCTTGGGGAGACCCATAGAACATATCTTATCCATAAGTTAAAAAAAATGCGTAGTCTGCTGCTCGATACCGGACCTCTTGTGGCTCTACTGGACAAAAGCGAAACAATCACCCAAAGTGCGTTGGATTTTTTAAATCTTTCAGAGGTAAAATTCTAACCACAGAACCGGTTCTGACCGAAACCATTTATCTTCTCGGTCCATCCATAAAGGCACAAAAGGCGGCCCCTTAACTAATAGAAAGGAGAATCGAAATGAAAAGTACAATTCTAAAAATTTTCTGTGCGGTAATTATGCTGATGATCTCCATGACGGCAACAGGTCAATGTGCGGATTTCCGTTTTCCCGTAGGGATGGTTTACGCATCCGGGGTAACCCAAATCGTCGATAAGATGAAAGATAATTACTTTCTTGACGATGAATATGTCTGGCCGGTAGGTCTGGCTTTTAATCCTTATATGGAATTTTCTAATGGGTTGGGCATCGGAGTCAGTGTAGGCCCATGTATATTTATGTTTATTGAATCACGACATTATCGTGATGATGATGACTCGTTTTCTTATGTAATCCCCGTCGGCTTAGATCTTCGATATACCTTTTTAAAAAAGAGCGACATCACCCCCTATGTGAGGGTGGGTTTGCGTTATCCCATTGCCGGCGGAGATTATTTCCAATCGGGTAAAATCGGCGCTTTCGGCGGGATTGGGGTGGAATTCTGGAGGACCAAAAGAATTTCTATGGGCCTGGAGCTTTCCTATGATGATTCGAAAATGGAGATAAAGGCCGGGGGTCCCGGATCGAGGCCCAACACCAGGGTACAGGAAGTAACCCCGGGTGGATTTATGTTTGGTGTTTTTGCTGTATTTTAATTCAATGAAAGGATGCAGAAGATCACCATAGGCTTCAAGACCCGTCGACCCTGATTATTGATAGCGGCAGGTAAATCAGTAAGACCGATGAAGATGAAGAGGTTCTTCTTTTGAAGTGCGTAAGATATAGGCTCGTTCTACGGGCAGGAAAGGAAAAGAAATCAGATTACACTATCCGGAAGAAGACAAGAAATATACCCCAATAATGCTAAAACCTTCAAAACTAGGAACGTAGATTCGAAGGTGCATCAATTTCAAGTTGCTTTATATAAGTTTCTCAGAGACATAATGCCGATATGCCTGTAACAATTTTTCCCAAGACAACAGGCAGAAACCATTCAGTCGCCTTCTTTTCGTATACCTCCGTTTTCAGGTTAATCCCAGCCTTCACTTGATACCGATATAAATACAGACTTTTTCTTCGTAAAATAGAATATTCGCTTTATTTACCTCGCCAATCATTTTGATATTTTAATTTCGAGGAGAATTATTTCTTGCTGAAAAGAAAGCGCGAGGGAAAGACCCCCACGATCTAAGCCAAGTCAGTTTGGAATATTGAAGAACACGGTCCGACTAATTCTGTTGCTCAAATATTACTGTTCCAGAGGAGGTGACAGGAAATGATTCAGATTTGTTGTTACACAGGTTGTGGGATTGTTTATGGTGAAAAAGAGCCTTTGACCGACAAGCGTGAAACTCATGGCTTGTGCCCGAAGCACTTCGAGATCTCCATAGGTGAGATGAGAGCTGAAATGGAAAGACTCGTGCAGAGAGGCAGTTGTCCGAAAATACTGATTGTCGAGGATAGTACTCTTTTCCGGCAGTTGCTCAAAGAGGCGTTACACGATCGATTCCCATCAATCGAAATTCTCGAAGCCGGTGATGGGGAAAAGGCCTTTCGAGAAATCGAGACTTCACTCCCTGATCTTATCTTTATGGACATTAGCTTGCCCGGAGAAAACGGTCTTGCGTTGACGAAAAAGGTAAAAGCCCGATATCCGAATATCATTATTGTCATCCTTACAGGTCATGATTTGCCGGAATACCGTGAATTTTAAAAACAGTACACGGATTTTTTCTTTTCAAAAGATTCATCAACCAGAGAGAATATATTCACAGCTGTTCAATCCATGTTACCATTAAGTAAGATCGTCTAAGTTACTCTGACCTTCCCCTGATAAAGATAGGCGCTGTTGCCCCCTATCTTTGGTGTTCCTTTCGCTTTGTCCCTCGAATTCTTTCCAGTCATTTTTCCCGGCCTCCATTCCTGATCCAATCCTTTTTTTCCATCATTTGACAAACTAATACTTGTTATTTTGGCCGGAAAAATGATAATCGGATGAAAGATATTGAATTCCTGAATCAACCAAAAAACTTACGAAAAATCGGGGCAACTCCATATCTATATCTTAACCAGAAGAGCAATAAACACAGATATGCCTCTATCGATTTTGCGAAAAGGATCCATGAGCCATTTTAATTTATCCGGAAAAATGAACTTCCTGGTTTTCCTGTTATGGACGGCCCTGATGTTCTTATTCCCCTTCCACGCTTCGGGCCGCTACAATCCCGCCTTTCAATGGTACACCGTCCGGACGGACCACTTTATTATCTACTATCCGAAAGGACACGAACAGGTGGCCCAGCGTGTGCTCTCCCTTTGTGAGGAGGTACATAAAGATGTTACCGGCTTCCTGGGGTTTGAGCCACAACCGTGTCCGATTGTTTTGGACCCCGGAACGGACATTTTTAACGGCTACCTGTCCCTGTTCCCCAGCAGGATATCCCTGTATGAGACCCCGCTTTATTCCCTCCGGGGGATCGGACCGGGATCGGACCTTCTGGACCTGGTCTTCACCCATGAATACACCCATTATGTCCATATCACCACCAGCCTGGGCTGGTATGGAGGTTTAACCGACATTCTGGGCAAGGGGCTGGCCGTGTCGAACATCTTTTCGCCGGGATGGATAACCGAGGGTATCACCACCTACACGGAGACCCTGTTCACCGATGGCGGCCGCGGGCGGTCCCCCCTCTTTAAAGCTGAAATGCGGTCATTCACCGAAGGTCCCGGTCTCTGGAACCTCAATTCAGCCGCGGTGACCTCTCCCTATGCCCCTCCGGGCCAAAGAATTTATCTGGCCGGTTACCACCTGGTAGATTTTCTCAACCGCACCTATGGGCAGGACACCTTTACACGGATGAGTAAATACCAGGCCGAGCATCCTTTGGGGGGATCGTCGGAGGCACTGGAAAAGGTAACCGGTAAATCACCGCAGCAGTTCTACCGGGATTTTTTAAATGATTTCCTGGCCCGATCAGACCGGATCAAACAAGAGGCCCTGGCCGCAGGTCTTCCTTCCGGTCAGGTTATTCTGGCCGAAAACCGGGGGCTGAGCAGTTTTGAATCCCATTTCTGGACGAAAAACGGGACCATCATAGCCCTCAGGCGAGGTTATGACCAGAAAACCGCTCTGGTCGAGACCGACCCGATCACCGGAAAAATATTCAGCGAGATTAAAACCGGGATTCTGGCCAATCTCTCCGCCCGGAGACTCCCGGACGGACGACTTCTTCTGCCCCAGGTTTATTATCATCCCCTGGGGGAGGGGACCATCGATACCACGGACCTGACCATCTTTGACCCAATGACCAAAAGGCATAGGCGTCTCACCAGATCCCAGCACATCTACTCAGCCGATCTTTCCCCGGACGGCCGAACCTACGTCGTCACTCGCCGGAACGGCATGTGGATCGACCTGGCGCTCCTTGATGCCGACGGGACGAACCTTCGGCCTCTGGTCTCCAAACCGGGGCTGTATTTCGATAAACCCTGCTGGTCTCCTGATGGATCCCTCATAGCAGCGGTGGTCAAAAGTGGACGTAATTCGGATATCGTTCTGATAAACCCTGTGAGCGGGGCCATGGATCTTCTGTTCAAATCCGACGTCGCCGAAGACAATGAACCGGAGTTTTCCCCGGATGGGCAATGGCTCGTCTTCTCTTCAGACCGCAGCGGCATCTGGAATATCTTTGCCTGGGACCTGGTCGGAAAAAAGCTGTTCCAAATGACTTCGGTCCCCTACGCGGCCGGCGCCCCCCGGATATCCCAGGATGGGGAGACCCTCTCCTTTTCCTTTCTGATCAGGGGTGCAAAGCAGGTTCGTACCCTGGCCTTCCACCCCCCCTCCGGCAAGTCCGTTGAGGTGGAAAGACCGTCGGCCGTGGAAGAGCCGGATCTGAAACGTCTGCAGCCGGAAGTCGCTTTCACCGGAACCCAGGGGATTCCCCTTGAGGCCTACAAGCCTTTTGTCCACACCCCTTATTTCAAATCCGATGAAAAAGGGATCCAGTCCGGGCTAACCATTCTGGGGGCCGACCCCCTGGGAATCAACAGTTATTCGCTGAATCTGCTTTATGGATTTAACTCCGGCCGGCCGGGGTATGATCTAAACCTGATCAATAAATCCTTCTGGCCCATCTTGTCGGCCAGGATCTATGATACTTCCCTGGAAGGAAATACCATCGATCAGGGTAAATCCTTCTGGTTCCGGGAAAGGGGCGCGGAATTCTCCGCCGGACTCAATTTCATTCACCGGATCGTACCGGATAAAATTACCTCTTCATTAAAAATCGGAGCCAGGTGGAGGCATTTCGACAGCCTCGATGATAAAGTTCGGATAAGCGACAACGCCGATCAGTCGGTGGGATTCTTCGGGGTAGTCCATTTGGCCAGAAGGCCGGATTCAGCCTCCAGGGATATGATTTCTTCCTGGGGGGAAGACTTTTATCTTTCCTATGAAAAGGGATTGTCCGGAATGGGTGGGAAACTCCCCGGCCAAAACATGATCGTCTCCGCCACCCAATACGTCCCGTCCTTTATTAAGCACCAGGGCCTGGCCCTGACCGTTACCCACCAGTCCCAGGAAGGACTGCTTCATTACCGCCAGGCCCTCAGCCTCCCTCGCGGGTATGGTGATCAGGACACCGAAGGCGGCTTTGATAAAAGAAATAATCTTCTCTTGAGTGCCGAGTACCATTTCCCGATCCTTTTTACCGATAACGGATATGGCCTCTATGCCTACCACAGCCATCTTCTGAAAGGCTCTCTTTTTGTAGACTATGGGGCCGGCTGGGACGGAGGATTTGCCTGGGAGGCCTGGAAGGAAAGGGCCAGGACCTCTATCGGGGCGACACTGACCAACAGGGCCGTTCTGTTTGCCGTCCTGCCTGTTGAATTCGGGCTTCAGGCCGGATATAAAGCCCGGGAAGGAGGCCTCTTTGCCAATTTCATCCTCAAGGTGGATCTGTAAGGG
>CAZSTT010000010.1:4965-6224 GCA_964609705.1 uncultured Thermodesulfobacteriota bacterium | reverse complement strand
TTATTTTCCAAAGATCTCTTTCAGAAATTTTTTAAGCTCATCCCAGGATTGCCTATCCGCCTGGGCGTTATAGGCGATAGGCATGTTGAATTTTTTTCCCATGGCGTCGGCTTCAGGATTGGTGAAGCTGTGTAAGGCCCCCGGATAGGAGACAAACCGGAAATCGGCACCGGCAGCGGTCATTTCTTTTTTAAAGGCTTCAATCTGTTCCGGTGGGATAAATTTATCATCACCGCCGTGAAGGACCAGGATCCTGGCCTTGATGGAGCCCGGCTTAGCCGGCTAAACGGCACCTAGACTTCCGTGAAAGCTGGCCACTCCTTTTAGGTCAACCTCCTGCCGGGCCATATTGAGGACAATGCCGCCTCCGAAGCAGTAACCAATAGCCGCCACATGGGTCGGATCCACCATGGGCTGTTTTTTCAGAAAGTCCATCCCGGCCAGAAAACGGTCCTTAGCCAGGTCGAAATCCTTCATCAAGGCCGATGAAAATTTTTGAGCGTCCTCGGGATGGGTTGCCACCCTTTCTCCCCCGTACATATCCAGGGCCAGCGCCGTATATCCCAGCTCGGCCAGCAGACGGGCCCGCATCCGGGCATATTCATTGAGCCCCCACCATTCATGGACTACCAGCACGGCCGGCCGCCGGCCCTGGATATTTTCATCATAGGCCAGATAGCCGATCATTTCCACACCCCCGGCCGTATAGCGGACATTCGCCCCCTTGATATTAGGCTGGGCAAACGCTTGGCCGATGAGACCCAACAGCAAAAAGAAAAGAAAAAAGATGGCGACGATCACCAGTATTTTCTTGGCGGCACCGTCCCCGACCTCGGCCTCATCGGTCCTTAACCAGTTAGTCCTTTGACCAGACATCTTAAATCCCTCCAATCTTTTTTAAGGTTAAACCGTCATACCTTATGAAATCGTCATAGCTTTTTTTTGATTTTCCTTGAATCGATGGTTCTTATTCTATTAGGAGTGAATACAGATGTGGAATAGAGGGAAATGGGTATTTTTAGGCGGAAAAGGCTGTATTTAAAAAATGGCCGCAGCTTCAAGGAGCCAAGGTTTCAAGGGAAGGCTTGGAATTTAAAACCCTTGAACCCTGGAATCCTTGAACCCGGTTTTCTTTTAGTGACTTAAGAATAATATTCTACGCAAATTGGATAGAATTTATTATTAAACAGAATTTATACCCGGACCGAAAGAAGAACTTCCGGTCGGTCGGTTTCACCGACCTTAAAGGGAGCTCGGCA
>CAZSTT010000010.1:0-4865 GCA_964609705.1 uncultured Thermodesulfobacteriota bacterium | reverse complement strand
CCGAAAGAAGAACTTCCGGTCGGTCGGTTTCACCGACCTTAAAGGGAGCTCGGCAAAGCCGAGCGGAAATGTTGTGGATATCCAATTTTGGTTCCGGCTGGTCCGGGTTGGGTTATTTAAACCTGGCCAGTTCAGCGGCCACATCTTTCATGCGTTCCGGAATTTCAATTTTCTGGGGGCATTTATCCAGACATTCACCGCATTCAATACAAAATTCCGCCGCCGCTTGATCGGGAACCAGGCGTTTATGGTAGAGCTGGATAAAACCATCCTTAAAATTCTGCTGCGACCCGTAAATCCGGATATAGTTCAGCAGCAGCAAATTGGTGGGGATATCCACCTTGCTGGAACAGGGCATGCAGTAACCGCAGCCGGTGCAGTAGAGATCTTCAAGACCCTGGATCTGATCCAGCATGCCCTTTATATCTTCGCTTTCGATCGGAGACAAAGGCTCGTCATGATCAGCGATCCGGACGTTCTCCTCGATCATTGCCGGGGTGTTCATCCCGGACAGGGCAGCCCCCACATGAGGATTGGCAAAAACAAACCTTAAGCAAAGATCGGCCAGGCTTCTTCCTTCCCTGGGTTTGAGCTGACTTAAGAAGGTGATTCTGCCTCCGCCCACCGGCCCCATGACGGTAACCCCCATCCCTTTTTCCGCAGCCCTGGCGATGGCCGCTTCGTTGTAGCGGTGCAGAAGATTATACTGAACCAGCATGGATTCAAATTGGCCGGTATCGATGATTTTCATGATGTTGGCCGGGGTGTCGTGGGATGAAAAGCTGAGGTGGCGGATCAGCCCTTCTTCTCTGGCCTTTCGCAGGTCGTCCATATAGCCTTTGGGCTCGGCCTTGTGCTGATAAAGATTCCAGTTCAGCCCGTGGATATGATAGAAATCAATATAATCGGTCTTGAGTTTATTAAGCTGAACATCCAGCCTCTTTCGATATTCCGCCGGCTCGGTATTCATGGGGTTTTTAGTGGAGACATAGAGTTGGCTCCGCTCTCTTCCGGCAATGGCTTCGCCAACGACCCTCTCACTGGTTTGATTCAGATAGGCCCAGGCCGTGTCGATATAATTGATGCCGGAATCCAGTCCTCTCTGGATCATGGGAATACTTTTATCCAGGTCCACCTCCTGGCTTTCCCCTTCACCGACCATGGGCAGCCGCATGGCCCCGAATCCCAGGATGGAAACATGGGCGCCGGTATTTCCAAATTTACGGCATTTCATTTTTTTACTCCTTTTTTCTTTTTTTCAGGGTTGAAAAGAAATAACCTGGAGCGGGAGATACGTTAAGCACCCTTTAAAGAAAGGCAATTCTCCCGTGGAAAAAATTTCCCCACATCGATTCCCTTACCCATTTATTATACACCCATTTATCATAAAACCGCTGCAATTTTTTATTCCCTTTCTGTGACCGCTCAGGGGCAGGGAATGACGCCCTTGTGATTTTGAAAGCGTTAAGGTATGTTAAATAATCATGGATATAAAAAGAGAGACATCCGGATCGATAAGACCGGCTTCAACGGTTGTTCTGGTTCGGGAGTATGATCAGGAACTCCAGGTCTACCTGCTCAGACGAAGCACCGGGAGCGGGTTTTTCCCGGGCAGTTATGTCTTCCCCGGGGGTGCCGTGGACCCCGATGAACAGGAAGTCGAATTCTGGCAACAACACCTTGATCTGCCGTCCAAAGATATCTTAAGGGTTTTTGGCTCAGGGCTGGATATTGCGGGTCTTATCGCCTATGGAGTCGCGGCTATACGGGAGACTTTTGAAGAAGCCGGAGTTTTTCTGGCCCGAAAAATGAACAGCGGGAAGAATTCTTTTGTAAGAATCGATGAGCGGCCACCCGCCGCTAAGCTCGATGAGGGATGGCTTCGACGGAAGGTCTCAGATGAAGGCTGGGTGCTTTCCTTTTCCAATCTTTTCCCCTGGTCCCATTGGATTACTCCGGAGGTGATGCCCAAACGGTTTGACACCCGTTTCTTTATAGCCTTTATGCCGGAGGGCCAGGCATGCGCTCCGGATAATCGGGAGACCATTCATGGGCTCTGGGTCAGTCCGGGAAAAGGCCTTCAGGAAAACAGCCAGGGCCGGATTCCCCTCAGCCCCCCAACCCTGATCACTCTTCATGAATTATTGAAGTTTGAAAGCCTGAACAGCCTCAGGCAAGAGATTCAGTCCCGGTCCTGGGGTGACCCGCGCCAGCCGATCCAGATAGGATTCAATCAGGGGGTGGTTATTGTGCAACCCTGGGACCCCCATTACGGGAAACCGATTAAAATCGATCCCGAGGGTTTAAAGGAGAAGATAATCCCTGTAGGAGAATCCTTTTCCCGCCTCTGGCTCAATGATGGAATTTGGAGACCGGTAAGGATTTAAGAAATAACGGCCCCTGTTAAGGGAGGTTTATTCCCCGAATAACAACCAGGGGCGGTTCCTATTTTTTTGCCGGCAAAGGGTTGTCGATTATTAATGGCCTCCTCCACCGTGGTTCTTGAGGGTTTGACACCACCATGCGGTTGGCTTTGCCAACCTTAAACAGGAGGCATTGCATCCATTTGGATGCCGGGACATGAAAATAGGCCGGAGCAGCGAGTAGCCTCAAACTCTATTTTCGTATTAAAGACCCAGCGGAAGGATTTGGTATCTGAATTCATAGCCGGATGATCGGGCCAGTTCTTCCACCTTTTTCCTGATGGCCTGAAAATCAAACCGGTAAGAATAGTCCTTCCCGAAGAGACGGGATTGCTCCTCGATGGTCCCCTCTCGTCCGCCACCTGACTTATAAACTTCTTTTTTAAAGCCGAATCCCGGGGAACCCCCGTCATCCAAACCTCCCCCGGCGGAAATTCCCGACCCCGATTCCTTGAGCATTTCAGAGAATCTTATCTCCCCGGCCCCATCATCGATTCTAAACTTGGCCGCATAGGTAAGTCTCTTTCTGGTTAAAAAGCCTTTCCTCTCTGCGATCGTTAAAGAAAACTCATGGACCCCTTTTTTCTCTTTCATTTCCGCCCCGATCGATAAAGCATAATTTTTCAGGTCATCCAATATCACTCTTCCCCTCCATTTTCCCGTCTCTGGTCCTTTGTTTCTCCCTCTTCCCCATCCCCCCTCATTTTCTTTTAAAGGTGGATCGGAATTTTTTCTTTTTTTCTCTTGGTTAGGCAGGTTTTCTTACCAGGGATCAACGTAAGAATGGCCTTCTCCGCGGGTTCGTTCGGGCGGTACTGAGCGCAGGCCCTCCATAATCCATTTACGGGTATCCGCCGGGTCAATGACCGAGTCGATTTCAAGGTAAGAGGCCACATTGATGGCTTTTCCCCTTTCATAAGCCAGAGCGACCAATTTATTATAAAGGACCTCACGCTCCATCGCATTTTCAATGGCTTCCAGTTCTTTCCGAAAGCCGGCCTTAACCGCACCCTCCAACCCCATGCCACCGAATTCTCCTGTCGGCCAGGAGGCCGTGAAGAAAGTTTCATGGAAGCCGCCCTTGCTCATGGCCATGACCCCGAGACCATAGGCTCTTCGCAATATAATTGTAAAATATGGTACGGTTATATGAGCGCCCACCACAAACATTCGACAAACATGACGAACCTGGGCCCGTTTCTCGATTTCCGGCCCCACCATAAATCCCGGGGTGTCGCATAAAGATACCATCGGAAGGCCATGGGCATCGCAAAGCTGCATCAAGCGCGCGGCCTTATCGGCATCTTCCGCCTCAATTGCCCCGGCGGTATGCAGACAGTTGTTGGCGATAAGACCGAAAGGCCTTCCTTCGATGCGGACAAGACCTGTAATCATCCCGGGGCCGAATTGGGGGCGCAATTCCAGAAACGAACCCTTATCGGCCAGCGTTTTAATCACCCTGCGCACATCATAAACCCGGCGTCGGTTTTCCGGGATCAAATCGCGAAGAATACGCTGGTCGGCGGCCTCCCAATCAGAAGTTGTTCCCTGAAAGTAGCTGAGATATTTTTTAGCCACAGCAACCATCTCAATATCATCCGCCACGGCAATGTCGACGACGCCGTTTTTGGTCTGCACCCCCATCGGGCCGACCTCCTCCGGTTTGAAGACACCGAGACCGCCGCCTTCGATCATGACCGGCCCGCCCATACCAATATTTGAATTCTTGGCGGCGATGATGACATCACAACAACCCAGCAGGGCGGCATTACCTGCAAAGCAATAGCCCGAAACGAGGCCGACCACCGGAACGCGGCCACTGAGTTTGGCAAAAGAGGCAAAGGTAGACAAATCCAGACCCGCCACCATAACACTGCCTTCGGCATCTACATCACCCGGCCGGCCTCCGCCGCCCTCTCCGAAGAAAATCAGGGGCAGGCGCTCTTCATAAGCCAATTTCAGCATGCGATCCTTCTTCTTGTGATTAAAAAAACCTTGAGTGCCGGCCAGAACGGTATAATCATAGGCCAAAATCATGCAGCGGGCCTTGTCTTCTTTAAAAAGCGAACCATTTATCGAGCCAACACCTGCGATCATTCCATCGCCAGGGGTCTTGCGGATGAGATCATCCAAGGAACGCCGCCCCCGTTGAGCAGCCATGGTCAGGGCTCCGTATTCAATAAAACGGCCGGGATCGCAAAGAGCCTCAATATTGGCCCGGGCTGTCCGCTGGTTTTTTTGCTGCCGCCTGGCCACTGCCTCCGGGCGATTCTCATCCAGGCCGAAAGAATGCCGGTGGATAACCTCAGACAGTTCAGGGCGTAAGGGAGGAGTATCCACTTCTTGTGGATCGGTGGGGGAACTCTTTCCTAACGCTGCTTCTTCCTTATCTTTCGTTCTTTTCATAAGCTGTACCTTTCCCTTGCTTGATACCAATCATTT
>CAZSTT010000009.1:28081-40794 GCA_964609705.1 uncultured Thermodesulfobacteriota bacterium | reverse complement strand
ACCATCACCCCCAACAGCGGGTACAGAGTCTCAAACGTGACTGTTGATGGGGCCTCGGTAGGGGCGGTGACGACCTACACCTTCACCAATGTTACGGCCAACCACACCATAGCGGCGACCTTTTCTGCCATTTCAGGTTTTCCGACGGTTGACACCGGCACAGCCACATTAGTAAATTGGAGTTCCTCCGCCACCTTGAATGGAACGGTCAATCCTAATGGCTTACCGACAACCTATATTTTTCAATGGGGACGGAGCACTTCTTACGGCAACACCACCGCCGTTACTACAACTGGAAACGGTACCAGTAATACAGCTGCTTCCGACAATATATCCGGTCTGAGGTCTTATACGGTTTATTATTATCGCCTGGTGGCCACTAATAGCGCCGGAACCACCTATGGGGCCAATATGACCTTTAAAACCAAGTTTACCGGTATCCGAAAATAATCTTTTTTCTTAAAAAAGCGGCGGGATCGGGGATGTTCAATAAAAAATACCGATCCCGCCAATCACAATCAATTCCTCTCCTAATAACCTTGATAACCTTGAAATCTCCCGCCTATGCTTCTTCATTATTTTACCTTGACAATAAGTTAAGCTTTATTGCAACATAATTCCAAAACAAACAAACTAGGACTCCGGATAGTGGGTCCTGATAATTCCGTCGGAATAATAATCCTTTTTTAGGAAAAATAATATGCATGAAATGTCCCTGGTCCAAAATATCATCGATATTGTTGAACAGGAAATGGATCGTCACGGTGTAGAAAAACTGAAGGCCATCCACCTCGCCGTAGGTCGAATGTCGGCAGTGGTCCCTGAACAGTTGACTTTGTGCTTCGAAATCCTGACCAGTCAGACCAGACTGGCCGGAACGGCGCTTTCGATTCGAATGGTGCCGCTGACCTACCAATGCGGCGACTGCCTGAAGGAGTTCACCTCGGAGGGTATTACGGGAAACTGTCCTTCCTGCAATTCTGAAAACTTGGAATTGATCTTCGGGCGGGAATTGAAGATCGAATCCATTGAGGTTACGGACTAGTTTTATGCCAAAACCAAACAAAAGCCCCAGAAGATAAGTGTCTGAATTAGGCCGTACAGGCCCCTGACTGGCACCACCAAATATGAAAATAGGCCGAGTCAAGGAGTCGCATCTGAACCTATTTTCGTAATAAAGAATAGAAATCTTCGCAAAATGGATGGAATATTTTCAAGAAAATCATAAACACACTATAAATAGAGGATCAATTGAATATTTTTAATCAGCCGTTTTTCATAAATTTGCACTTTGCAATTTTCAATTTGCATTTTCAAATTCCGGCTTGTCCGGGTTAGGAGGATGTGTGAAAATACCCGTTGTCCGCAATATCTTGGAAGTCAATGACCGGATCGCCGACCAGAACCGGGAAATATTCGACCGGAATCAGCTATTCGTAATCAATCTTATGTCCAGTCCCGGGGCCGGCAAAACCAGCCTTTTGGAAAAAACCATTGAACGGTTAAAAGACCGGATCCGGATCGGTGTGATCGAAGGGGACATCCAGTGCAGTTTCGATGCTGAACGAATCGCCAAAAAAGGGGTCCAGGCCCTGCAGATCAATACCGACGGCGCTTGCCATCTCGACGGAAATATGATCCGGGAAGCCGTGAATCAAATGGATCTGTCGGCCCTGGACCTTCTGGTTGTGGAAAACGTCGGGAACCTGGTCTGCCCGGCTGAATTCAAGGTCGGAGAAGACATGAAAATTATGCTGTTGTCCGTCACTGAAGGGGACGACAAGCCTTTAAAGTATCCCCTGATGTTTCAGGAGAGCCGGGTTCTGATCATTAATAAGATCGATTTACTCCCTTATGTGGATTGCAGTGTAGACAATATCAGAAAGGCGGTGGCCCAACTGAATCGGGATATGATTATATTTGAGCTGTCCTGCCGAACCGGTGAAGGTCTTGAGGCTTGGACCTCCTGGCTGGAAGAACAGGTTGCCAACAGGAAACGGTTAAAGTGACACGGTTCCTTGCAGGGGGGGGATGGGCTGGTCGAAATTAGGAATTAATCGGGAGGAGCGTTATGCCGCAGGTTCAAATTAATCAGTTCAACCTAAATTATGAAGCCGTTGGAGCGGGGAAAGCGGTGCTCTTTCTTCACGGTTTCACCGGCAGCGGACAGGACTGGGCCAACCAGATGAAAGCTGTTAGGAATAATTTTCGGGGGATCACCCTGGATTTCAGAGGGCATGGAAAATCTGAGGCCCCGGCCGAAGAAAAGGATTATGCGATTTATCTCAATGGTGAAGATGTTTATCAATTGCTTAATCAGCTGGGGATTGGACGCTGTTGCCTGGTGGGGCATTCCATGGGAGGGTTTACGGCGCTCCAGTTTGCCCTGGATCATCCGGAGTTGGTCAGGGGATTGGTATTGGTGGACACCTCAAGCGGGGAATGGGATGTCATTCCCGGATATGCCGAATTACGGGCCAAACTGGATCAACTGGCCCGAACCGAGGGACTGGAGGCCGCCTTTGCCTATGATGCCGCCAACAATCCTGTCCGAGTCCAACGATTCCAGAAACAACCGGAACAAAGGGAAATTGCGCGAAGAAAAACTCTCAGCACCTCGGTCAACGGTTATATCTATGTGCCCCGATCTTTCGGCCAATGGCAGTCTGTCACCTCCAGGCTAGGCGAAATCAATGCGCCGACGCTCATCTTCCGCGGTGAGAATGACCTGGGTTTTGTCAAGGCCTCCAACGTGCTTAAGGAGTCCATTAAAGGGGCGGAACTGGTGGTTGTACCGGAGGCCTACCACAACCCCCACGAAGAAGCTTCGGATTTTTTTAATGAAAAATTTTTAGAATTTCTTTCCGGATTGAAATAGGAGCCGTCTTTTTAAGGGCATGAAGAGGCGGGAAATAATTCCAAGGTGAACCCGGAGCGGGACCGGAATCAGCCCCGCTCCAGGATAGTTCTTATCTTCTGAAATCCTTAAATCCTTTACCCTCTTTAGCCAACTTTTCCAAAAGGGCTGCCGGTTTCCAGACGTCCCCTTCTTTTTTCTGAAACTCTACCATTTTGTCGTAAATTTTCTTGACCCCTACCAGATCGGCATAAAACATGGGGCCCCCGCGGTATATGGGCCAGCCGTATCCGTAAATCCAGATGACATCAATATCGCTGGGCCGGATGGCAATCCCTTCTTCCAAAATCTTGGCCCCTTCATTGATCATGGGATAAAGACTCTTTTCCAGGATCTCTTCATCGGAAATCGTTCGCTGCGGGATATTGTTTTCCGCGGCGAAATCTTTGATCATCTTTTCCACCACCGGTGAGGGAATCGGTGTCCGGTTACCCGGTTGATAATCGTAGAACCCGGCACTGGTCTTTTGACCCAGCCGTCCGGCTTCACAGAGACGTTCCCGGAGGGTTGCCCCCTTGGAGGAGGCCTTGTTCCAGCCGATATCGAGTCCGGCCAGATCACTCATAGTGAAGGGTCCCATAGGGAAACCGAAATCGAAAATCACTTTGTCGATTTGCTGTGGTGAACCCGACTCCAGGATCAATTTGTTGGTTTCCCGGGACCGTTCAGCCAGCATACGATTACCGACAAATCCCCGGCAGACGCCGACGAGGACCGCTATCTTCTGAATCCTTTTTCCGAAGGCCATCGAGGTGGCGATCACCGATTTGGAGGTCTTTTCCCCCCGCACCACCTCCAGCAGACGCATCACATTGGCCGGGCTGAAGAAATGCAGGCCGATAACACTCTCCGGACGCTGGGTGGCCGAGGCGATTTCATTGATATTCAGGGCCGAGGTATTGGAGCCCAGGACGGCCCCGGGTTTGCAGATCTTATCCAGTTTCCCAAAGATTTCTTTTTTCAGATCCATATTTTCATAAACGGCCTCAATCACCATATCGACATCAGAAAAATCTTCCAGCGACAGAGTTCCCTTGATCAGGGCCATCCGTTTTTCCACATCTTCCCTGGTGATTCGGCCTTTGGCCGCCGTGTTTTCATAATTCTTGCGGCAAATGCCCAAACCTTTGTCCAACAACGCCTGATTGACTTCCATAAGGAGGACCGGTATCCCAACATTGGCGCAGTTCATGGCAATCCCTCCGCCCATGGTGCCGGCCCCGACGATACCAACCTTATTGATGGGTATCTGCGGGGTATCCGCCGGCACATCCGGGATCTTGGCCACCTCGCGTTCGGCAAAGAAGGCATAACGCTGGGCCGCGGATTGGGAGCCCATCATCAATTTGGCGAAAAGCTCTCTTTCTTTTTTTAGTCCCTCTTCGAGGGGGAAGTTAACGGCGGCTTCCACGGCATCGATACAGGCCTGGGGGGCCTCAAAGCCTCGTTTAGATTTGGCGAAGGCTTTGCGGGCTTCGCCAAAAATTTCCGGTTTGCCTTTGGCTGCTTCAACTTTTTCCCGACGGTCACGGATTTTTCGCAAGGGGCGTTTTTCTGCCAAGACTTTTTTGGCGAAGGCAACGGCTCCGGCTACCAGGTCTCCATCTAAAATTTCATCTATCAAACCTTCTTGCAGTGCCTCCTTGGCGCTGATTTGGTTCCCGGTGGCGATCATCTGGATGGCCTTCTCAACCCCGACGACCAGTGGAAGCCGCTGGGTACCACCGGCCCCCGGTAATAATCCAAGAAGGACTTCCGGTAAACCGAATCTTGCCGAAGGCACAGCTACTCGAAAATGGCAAACCAGGGCCGTCTCTAAACCGCCACCCAGAGCGGTTCCATGAATGGCGGCAATAACCGGTTTTTGCCCATTTTCAATCAAACCAAAAGGAACTTCTAATCCGGGTTCCTGAGGTGGTTTTCCGAATTCAGTGATATCGGCCCCGGCGATAAAGGTCCGCCCGGCACAGGCGATGACCAGGGCCTTGACGGAGCCATCCTCCATGGCCGCCTTTACCCCATCGGCCATTCCCTTGCGAACCCCTACACTAAGGGCATTGACAGGGGGATTGTTGATCATCAGGATGGCGATTTCACCCTGTTTTTCCAAATCAACTACGTCGGTAATCTTAGTCATTGATTTCCTCCTTTTTTAACAACTCCAACAGGTGATGATTAATTATTATAGGATCCAACTCCCAAAATTATCATAAGTTGATCTGGTGTCAAGACAATATTCATGACAATATTCATAATCGGTTTTAGATAACCCTTACGAGTTCTGGATTCTTTATCTTTTTCCCCTTGACATTGGAAATCCAACTTTTATATAACTTTGCATAAGTGTAAAAGCAGGTTTCTGGAAATTCCGACGTCTGTTTCCAAATCCCTTCAATGTTTAGTGTTTAGTCCGAAAATAGGATTCGAGGTTATCCAAGCCCAGCCCTATTTTCATGACTCGGCCTCCTTGGGAGGCCTCCTGTTTAGGTCGGCAGAGCGGCTCCCGGATGGGAGCCTTTTCAAAAGCTCGATGAAATCGAGCGGCCCGACCGGCTCGTGGTGTCACGCCCCATAAGGCGGGGCATGACTGCTTATGCTTAATACTAATACCAAAAATGGAGAGGTGACTTAATGAAAGCAAGAAATGTGGTGATCGTCGACGGATGTCGTTCGGCTTTTTCCCGTGGTGGTGTGGGGAAATTCGAGGCGACTCGTTTGGATGAAGTGGGCTCAACAGTTGTTCGGGCCTTGATGGAACGAAACCCCAAGGTCAAACCGACCATGATTGCTGAATTCGGCATTGGTAACGGGGCCAGGGCCTTGGATCTTTCCAATCTGAATAATATCTCCCGGTTGGCCGGCCTGCCTTATGAAGTGACCAATTTTTACACCGACCGGCATTGTGCCTCGAGTATGGAAGCCCTGCTGCGAATCGCTATGGCCATCAGCCTCGGTCAGTACGAGTGCGGTATCGCCTTCGGTGTGGAGCGAATGACCAGGGAACTGGGGGGAGGGCGCGTTCCCCCTCCGACGAGCCGGGTCAGCAGTTTCAATCCCAAGGTGGCTGAGCCGAATGAGATTCAACGCAATATGGCCTATGACCACTCCGAATATTTTTCCGTTCCTATTCCCGACTTTATCCTGGATTCCACCCCGATGGCTTCCATGGTCCAGACCGCCCAGAATGTGGTGGAAATGTATAACATGACCCGGGAGGAACTGGATGCTTTTGCGGTTCGAAGCCATAAAAAACTGGCTGCGGCTTATGAAAAAGGGATTTATAAGGAGGAGATCATCCCGGTGGAAATCGAAGAGCCTGTCTTTGATGACAAACGTCAATGGGTGGAGGATGCCCATGGACCAAAGATCATTTTCGACCGCGATGAGTGTGTCCGGCCTGATTGTTCCATGGAAGGTCTGGCCAAATTGGGGCCGGTCAGGGGTATCGTCAGCTTCGGCAATCAGGAACTTAGGATCACGGCCGGTAATTCCTGTCCGACCAATTCCGGGGCCACGGCAGCCCTAATCATGAGTGAAGAAATGGCCCTTAAAATGAAATTGGAACCGCTGGCCCGGATCATCGGTTGGGGGAACGGTGGGGTCAAGCAGCAGATCATGGGGATAGGACCGGTCGTTTCCACCAAAAAGGCCCTTATCCATGCCGGAATAACGGCTGATCAAATCGATCGGGTTGAATTCAATGAAGCCTTCGCCTGCCAGGTCATCGTCTCCATCAAAGAGCTTGGCATCCCGGAGGAAAAAGTGAATGTCAACGGCGGATCGCTGGGTATCGGGCATCCGATCGGGGCCACAGGTGTTCGCCTGGTCTCCACCGTCGCCAGAGAACTTCGCCGGAGCGGCAAGCGTTATGGAGCGGCTACCCAGTGTATCGGAGGAGGCCAGGGGGCGACGACCATTCTGGAGGCCCTTAATTAAAAGATAACTTATTGGAGTTTTATAAAGAGGGCCTTAGAATAGGCCCTCTTTTTTTAAGAAAGGTTAAACGATGAAGGCAAGAAATGTGGTTATTGTGGATGGATGCCGGTCGGCCTTTTCCCGCGGCGGCAAAGGAAAGCTGGAGGCCACCCGCCTGGATGAAGTGGGGGCCAAGATCGTCCAGGCCTTGCTGGCCCGGAATCCCAAAGTCAAACCAACCATGATCGCTGAATTCGGGATCGGCAACGGGCGCAGGGCCCCGGATCTTTCCTCCCTGAATTTTATCTCCCGTTTGGCCGGTTTGCCCTATGAAGTAACCAACTTCTACACGGACCGGCATTGCGCCTCAAGTATGGAGGCCTTGCTGCGTATTGCCATGGCCATCTCTCTTGGCCAGTATGACTGCGGCATCTCTTTTGGGGTTGAACGCCAGTCCGGTCCGCGGGGCTCCTCGGAGAATACCACCCGTGTGGGTATCTTCAATCCTAAGACCCTGGAAAAGAACAAGATCCAGCGTGATATGGCCCACGACCATTTTGAATATTTTTCAACCCCCATCCCTGATTTTTTACTTGATTCACCCCCTAACGCTTCCATGGTCCAGACCGCCCAGAATGTGGTCGAGATGTATAACATGACTAGGGAAGAGATGGATGCCTTCGCCGAGAGGAGCCATAAAAAGCTGGCTGCCGCTTATGACAAGGGCGTCTATAAAGATGAGATCATCCCCTTGGAAATCGAAACGCCGGTTTTCGATGAAAAAAAGCAATGGGTGGAAGAGGCCAGCGGTCCGCTGATGGTCTTTGACCGTGATGAATGTCTGCGGCCAGAAACGAGCGTGGCCTCGCTGGCCAAATTGCCGGTGGTCAAGGATATTGTCAGTTACGGCGGTCAGGAACTCAGGATCACGGCCGGGAACTCCTGTCCGACCAATTACGGGGCCACGGCCAGTCTGATTATGAGTGAAGAAATGGCCATTAAGCTGCGATTGGAACCGCTGGCCCGGATTATCGGCTGGGGAAACGGCGGAGTCAAACAGCAGATCATGGGTATGGGGCCGGTAGTCTCCACCAAAAAAGCGCTTAAGCATGCCGGAATCACGATTGATCAGGTCGATCGAGTTGAATTTAATGAGGCCTTCGCCTGTCAGGTTATTGCTTCAATAAAGGAACTCGGCATCTCGGAGGAAAAGGTGAATGTTAACGGCGGATCGTTGGGCATCGGACATCCCATCGGCGCTACCGGCAATCGGCTTGTTTTCACAGTAGCCAAAGAGCTCCGACGCAGCGGTAAGCGTTACGGGGTGGCCACCCAGTGCATCGGAGGAGGGCAGGGGGCCACGACCATTATAGAAGCCTTAAATTAAATACACTTCCCCAGGAAAAAGAGGGCCTGAGGAATGGCCCTCTTTTTCTTAACAGTGTCATTAAAGGCTCTTTTTAGAGTTTCTGCGATGCGAGGAGCGCTTCGCTTGAGGGAAGAGGCAACTACTTCCGGCCTTAAGTTCGTCAAAGACGAACGCTCCTCAAGCAAAGGGATCCTTAACTACTCTATATTCTGACTCCAGGGTTTCAAAAATTTATATATCTAGGTTTACCCTTAACCCTAATCCCTTTTTACCAGCTTCCGTCCTATTTCATAAGCCTTTTCCAGAATGGCTTCATCCGTCTTGGCCGGAGACAGGTGACTGTTTCCCTGGATGATCCTGCCCACTTCCTCCATCCCCAGACCGGACCCGGTCATGCCGGCGAACCAGCGGATCGGCTTTTGAAACCGCTCCACATCAGGATGCCCCTGTGAAGTAACCAGGGCGAAGGTCTTGCCTGCCGGCACGGCCGAAGTATAACCTGAGCCGTCCTGCTTACTGACATACAGGGAATAACAGCGATCGATAAAGATCTTCATCTGTCCGGTTACGTGATACATGTAAATCGGAGTGCCGAAGATAACCCCGTCACAGGTCTTGATCGCTTCCAGATAGGGGCTCAGGTCGTCCTGCTGCTTGCATTTTCCCGGTCTTTTCCGGCAAGTCAGGCAACCCATACAGCCTTTGAGGATGATGTCGTGTAATCGGACCTCTGTGGTTTTCGCGCCCGCTGATCTCGCCCCTTTGAGCATGGCCTTGATAATGGCCGAGGTATTTCCGGTTTTCCTCGGGCTTCCGTTAAAAGCAAGTATCTGCATCCAATATCCTCCTTTATTATTAGAACTATACTGATTCAGGTATGAGTTTCTTTCATATCAGTTAAAAAATCCTTTTGCAACCACCTTTCTTTCCCTGGGGGAAAGCCTTTCTTCTTGGCAACCAGGGTTTGAACTCCTCTTTTCTTTTTGTTAAAATTATTATATAAAAAAGAAGGTTTTGCTTTTCTCTGTTCGCTGCTTATCTCACTAAAAATGAAACAGCTAAAGCTCAAGGAGGGGAACATGAAAAGGAAAAAATCTATTCGGGGATTGATGGTTGCGGGAGCTGTTCTGTCGGTTTTCTTCCTGGTGGGAAGCGCTTTGGCTGCCACCTCAGGTTCGTTTACTTTCGGGGTGGTGCTGGTAGGTCCTTACAATGACCACGGTTGGAGCGAGGCCCAATTCACCGCCGGCAAGTATGTGGAAGGAAAAATTCCCGGAGCCAAAATGATCTGGCTGGACAAGCTCAACCCGGCCGACCGCAAAGGGACCACTCTGGATCAGGTGGTCAGCGATATGATTTCCAAGGGAGCTAAATTAATTTTTACTACCTCCGATGATTTCAAGGATGAGACCCGTGTGGCGGCCAGGAAATACCCCGAGGTCACCTTTATTCAGGTTTCCGGGGATGACGTCTGGACCGGCAAGGCCCCCAAAAACTTAGGCAACTATATGGGGCGCATGGAATATACCAAGATGATCGCCGGATGTGCGGCGGCCATGTCCACCCAGACCGGCAAGATCGGGTACCTGGGGCCGCTCATCAATGATGAAACCCGGCGCCTGGCCGCATCGGCCTACCTGGGGGCCAGATACGCCTGGACCCATTATCGGGGAAAAAAGGCAGGCGATCTAAAATTCGATGTCAAATGGATCGGGTTCTGGTTCAATATCCCAGGTGTAACCCTCGATCCCACTAAGGTGGCCAATGATTTCTTCACGGGCGGGACCGACGTGCTCATGTCCGGGATCGACACCAACGAGGTCCTGGTCCAGGCCGGCAAGAAATCCAAAGAGGGAATGATGGTATCTTCCGTTCCTTATGACTTCAAGGAGGCCTGCAAGGAGGCCCCCGGGGTTTGCCTGGGTGTCCCTTATTTCAACTGGGGGCCCGGATACCTGAAACTGGTGAAAGCCTGGCGGGCCGGGACCTGGAAACAGGCCTTCGAATGGGCTGGTCCGGACTGGAAAAATATCAATAACCCGGACACCAGCGCTGTCGGCTTCCTGCCGGGTCCGGCCCTTAAGGGAGAGGCCCTGGCCAAGGTGGAAGAATTTATCAAAGGACTGGCCTCGGGAAAGATCGTCTTGTTCCAGGGTCCGCTCAAGTTTCAGGACGGCTCGGTATTTTTAAAAGAGGGCCAGAAGGCCAACGACAAACAGGTCTGGTATCTTCCTCAACTGCTGGAAGGGATGACCGGGCCAAGCAAGTAGAACAAGATAGATTCTGAAAAACTTATTTTTGCCGCAGACCCACGCGGACAAACACAGACATTTTCTCCTGGGGATCCGTTTTTCCACTTTGCGGGGCAGGTGTTCGCAGGGGAAAATCTGCTTGGCCGATAGAGGCCAGGTAGGGGACTGATTGAAAAGTCGTCAATCAGTCCATATCCTTCCGTCAGTCTTTGCCTGACTTGTCTGCGGCAAAAATTATGGGGCCGCCTGACGAGAGAGACTGGGCAAAAGGGGACATTTTTTACGGGTCTCACAATGAAGGTTGAGCTGCGAGACATCTACAAGTCCTTCGGACCGGTCCGGGCCAGTGACGGCCTCCGGGTCACCTTTGAAAGCGGCCGCATCTATGGACTCCTCGGTGAAAACGGGGCCGGCAAGACCACCCTGATGAAGATACTGGCCGGTTTCCTTTCCCTTGATGCCGGGGAAATCCTCATTGACGGCCGTCCCGTCCGTATTAAATCTCCGGCCCAGGCTTTGGATCAGGGTATCGGGATGCTTCAACAGGACCCTTTCGATTTCCTTCCTTTTACCGTTCTGGATAATTTTCTTTTGGGAAGAAAAGCCGGCTGGCAGATCAACCGAAAAAAAGCGAAACTCCGGTTAAAAGAACAAGCCGAGTTTCTTCATTTTCATTTGGATCCCAACGCCCTGGAGCGGACTCTGTCCGTCGGTGAACGACAGCAGGTCGAAATCATAGGCCTGCTGGCCTCGGGTGTTAAGGTGCTCATTCTCGATGAACCCACCACCGGGATATCTGCGTCCCAGAAAAGTTCCCTCTTCGCCGGGCTCCGGCTCTTAGCCGGGCAAGGCCAGATCATCATTCTCGTTTCCCATAAGTTGGAAGATATCCAGGACCTCTGTCAACAGGTCATTGTCCTTCGTCAGGGAAGGGTCGCCGGGGAAGTGCCGGCTCCTTTTGATACCGACCAACTGGTCCAATTGATGTTCGGCCGCTTGCCCGATCTGCCGACCGGCAAAAAAGGTTCTTCGGGATCTTTGGTGTTGGAGCTTTCCAACTTTTGTATTGAGGAACAAAGAATCTGTATCTCCAACCTTTCTCTATCCGTGAGGCAGGGAGAGGTGATCGGCCTGGCCGGTACCGGGGGAAGCGGCCGCCGGTTGTTTCTCCAGGGCTGTGCCGGTTTGCAGAAGCTCCGGGAAGGTAAAATCCGCCTATGCGGGACCGACCTGACCGGTCAGGGTTATCAAAGGTTCCGGTCTCTTGGCGCGGCCTATGTGCCGGCCGCCCGACTGGAAGAGGGAATGATTCGAGGGCTTAATCTGACCGAACATTTCCTGCTGACGGAAGAGGCCCCGACTTTTGTCATTGACCGGGTCAAGTCCAGAGCCAGAGCCGCTTCCCGTATCCAGGGCTTTAATATCATGGGTACCCCGGAAACCAGGGTAGAATCTCTCTCCGGCGGCAACCAGCAGCGGGCCTTGCTGGCCCTCCTTCCCGATCATCCCTCTCTTCTTCTGCTGGAACACCCCACCAGGGGTTTGGATATCGACTCGGCCCAATGGGTCTGGGACAAATTGATGACCCGCTGTGAACAAGGGACGGCCATCCTGTTTATCTCTTCCGACCTGGATGAGATCATGGAGTATAGCGACTTTATCCTGGTCTTCTCCGGTAGTCAGGTTTCCCGGTTGCTGAAAGCCGAAGAAACGAACGCCCAGCAGTTAGCAGAAATGATCGGCGGAAAGGGGTTATGACGCTTCTAAGGAACCACCCGGCCCCCTGGGTCATGATCACTCTGGCTGTTGCCCTGGCTCTGTTCTTTACCATGGTGATTTTAATAGCCATGGGAGCTTCGCCGATCGAGGCCTATGGAAATATGCTCAAAGGGGCCTTCGGCAGTGTCAATAAATGGGCCGATGTCTTTGTCGCCTGGGTGCCTTTGGTTTTATGCGCCGTTGGGTTATCCTTCACCTTTGCCGCCGGGCTTTGGAATATCGGAATAGAGGGGCAGATGATTATGGGGGCGATTGCCGCCACCTGGGCGGCCAGGTCCTTTGACCTGCCCTCATTTATTCTTATTCCTTTAATTTTTCTTTCGGGCCTGGCCGGTGGGGCCCTCTGGGCCTGCCTGACTGGCTTTATGCGGATCTACGGCCGGGTGCATGAGATATTCGCCGGGCTGGGGCTTAATTTTGTGGCCGTGGGGGCCACTAACTTTCTCATCTTCGGCCCCTGGAAGCAACCCGGTACGGCCAC
>CAZSTT010000009.1:23801-27981 GCA_964609705.1 uncultured Thermodesulfobacteriota bacterium | reverse complement strand
CCGGTGGCCTTTTTCTTTGCAGCGGCTAATAAGGGCAGTCTCCAATTACCGTTGGTAATGTACCTTGATTCCTCATTGGGAGGAGTCCTGCAGGAGTTGCTGGTGCTCTTCGTCGTCCTGGCCCGGGGAGTCCAGGCCAGGGTATGGAGGCAGAAAACCTGACCAAAGGGATTTAAAACTTCACTGGTACTCGTTGCTCGTTACTGGTTACTGGTTTTTACGAGCAACCCGCAACGAGCAACAAGTAACAACGCCTGTTAACATAGAAACCTGGATCAAATGGAAAAGGGAAATAACGACTCAGATGAATAGGGAAAGAATATAGAATATGGACTGGGATTTTTTGATCCGGATGCTGGCCTCCATTCTGGCTGATTCATCCCCTCTGGTCTTTGCCTGTATCGGGGAGACCGTCACCGAGAAAGCCGGGGTCATCAATCTTTCCCTGGACGGCAGTATTTTGCTTTCGGCCATGACCGGATTTGCCGTTGCTTATGTCTCAGGCAGCCTGGTCCTTGGCCTCTTGTCGGCTATGGGCGTAGGGGCCCTGGTCGCCCTCATTGTGGTCGTAGCCGGCATCGAACTCCGGCAGGATCAGGTGGCGGTGGGTTTCATTATGACTCTGCTGGCCACTGATCTCAGTTCCTTCCTGGGGAATCCCTTTGTCCGAAAACCCGGGCCGGAGATGCCCCACCTGGCCATCCCGCTTTTAAAAGATATCCCGGTTCTGGGTCCTCTCTTCTTCAACCATAACCTGTTCACCTATGGCAGCTTCGCCCTCATTTTGCTGGCCTGGTTCTGGATATTCAAAACCGGCCCGGGATTGGCTATGCGCGGGGTGGGTGAACGGCCGGAAGCGGCCTTTGCCCGGGGAATTTCGGTCAGAGGCGTCCGCTACCTTTACACCCTGATCGGCGGAGGCCTGGTGGGTTTGGCCGGGGCCAATTTTTCCCTGAGCGTCAAGCTGGGATGGAGTTATCAGCACACCCTGGGGATAGGCTGGATCGCCCTGGCCATTGTTATCTTTGGCGGCTGGCATCCCTTCAAGGCGGCCCTGGGCACCTATCTGTTCGGTGGACTTCAATCCCTGGGTATTCTGCTTCAGGGGGTTTTGCCTTCAATGCCCATCCAGGTCTTTCAGGTGGCCCCCTTTGTCTTTATGATCGTGGTCCTGGCCCTGGTAAGCAATCAAAGACTGGAACGGGTGGTGGAACTTCTGCCCGGCCCGATCGGCCGGTCCCTGGCCGGATTCCTGCGTCTGGCCCCGCCTTCAGGCTTGGGGAAGCCGTTTGAGCGGGAGTAGCTACCATAGGAAAAGGTACAATCAGAAGGAAAATCCTTCTATTTCTGTATATCATGTTGTTTTGAAGAGTATGCCTGGCTCAAATTTTAAGCGATAATTTTTATTTGTTAAGATAATATTTATCTTTTATAATGGGTTACAAAGAATCAAAAAAGGATTGGAAACTCTAAGGCACCCAAAAAACATATAGTCCCTTCTTCTTTCCCCAAAGGAAGCCTTATTGAAAAGAAGATAGACAGAAAACTTTAGAATAATTTGTTAGAAGCATGAAGGAATATCATATGAGTGTAAGTGAAACGTCTCAAAGCAGGCTTGCTGTGCTTATTGATGCAGACAACGCTCAGCCATCGATAACGGAAGGGCTCCTATCAGAAGTTGCCAAGTACGGCGTTGCAAGCGTGAAGCGTATTTATGGTGACTGGACTACGCCGAATCTAAGCGGATGGAAGCCCCTTCTGCTTGAACACTCCATCCATCCGGTTCAGCAGTTCCGTTATACCGTGGGGAAGAATGCAACAGACAGCGCAATGATAATAGATGCAATGGACTTGCTCTATACGAAACGTTTTGACGGATTCTGTCTGGTATCGAGTGACAGCGACTTCACTCGTCTCGCCTCCCGGATTAGAGAGGAAGGCCTGCTTGTGTACGGATTTGGAGAGAAGAAGACTCCAAAAGCTTTTGTATCCGCATGTGATAAATTCATCTTCACTGAAGTTCTTAAGTTTCAGGAGGATGCTGGGACAGCCGTCAAACCTAAAACGTCAAATGAACTGAAAAGAGATACCAAACTAGTAGTTCTTCTCAGAAGTGCTGTTGAGGCGGCTTCCGACGAGAGTGGGTGGGCTCATTTGGGTACTGTGGGCAGCAATGTCGCCAAGCAGGCTCCAGAGTTCGACCCTCGGAATTACGGCTTCACCAAGCTTGGGGAACTCGCCATAGCCATTAACCTCTTTGATGTGGATGAAAGAGTCCAACGTGACGGGCATTCTAAAACAATCTACATCCGCGACAAGCGCAAGAAACCCAAGGAATAATCTTCTAACCTGAGGCTGCACGAGGACCGCTCCGGAAATTGGGGTCAACCTCCGTGAATATGGCATTGATTCGGCTGGCTAATCACATTCTTACAACGCGTTACTTTCATAGGGATGGTCTCGTTGTCAGAGGATGGTTCGTTACCTGAAAAATTCGGCTAACCAACGGCATGAACCGGATCGTGTTCCTGCCGGCCACTTCCGGTTATGACGAGCTTGGACCCCGCGGGCATTAAGGATATCAATATGAACACCGAAGGAGGAGCATATGAGCCTCAAAGAAATCGAAGCCGAAATCAAGAAACTGGATATGAAGGACCGGGCTACGCTTGCCAAGTGGATAGTCGAAAGCCTCGACAATTTATCTGAAGCGGAGGTTGAGGCCTTGTGGATTGAGGAAGCGGAGCGCCGTCTGGATGAGATGGAGCAAGGTCAAGTGAATGAAATACCGGCTAAGGAAGTACTTCGTCGAGCGCGGGCTGTCATCTCGTGAAACTGACCGTATTTCATCCGGATGCCGAGGTGGAAATCACTGAGGCGGCGCAGTACTACGAAGTGCATAAGCCCGGCCTCGGTTCAGACTTAATTGGAGAGGTGGAACGAGCACTCGATCAGATTTTAACGAACCCTGAGGCCTCCCAACGAATCGGCCGGAGAGTGCGGCGAAAGATTTTATGGCGCTTCCCGTATAATCTGATTTGCGCGGTTTATCCAGATCGAATCCGAATTGTAGCCTGTGCTCACCAGAAACGACGACCTTTCTACTGGCGAAAAAGGCTAAAGGACACGGATGTGAGAGAAGACCCAACCAATAGCCTTGCTTGACTGTAAACAACCTTGGCCAGTTAGCTTATCGTTGGGGTTGAAGGCTTTGCAACTCTAATACCCCAAATGACGTATCCGGGCTTCGGTCAGGCCGAAGTGGTGGGCTATTTCATGGATCAGGGTCCTCTTTATTTGTTCCTTAATCTCATGTTTGGTGCGACAGATTGAAAGGATGGGAAGGCGAAAAAGGGTGATCCGGTCCGGAAGAGTCTGTCCCTGAAAAAAACTTTTTCCCGGTCGGGGGAGTCCTTGATATAAGCCGAAAAGAAGGTCCCCCTTGGCCATCCTTATTTCCTGTAAAAGTTCCTGGGCAGGGGCCTCTTCCACGAAGATATCTACATCCTCGAGCTTCTCCAGAAATTCCTCGGGGATTTCCTCCAGAGCACGGCTTACCAGTTCCTCAAATTGATCCAGACTTACCTGAGAGGACTTTGAAAAAGGTCCCCTTTTGTCCAGTTTCTGCGGCAAACTCAAGTTTCAATCCTCGAAATATTCCATATATTCCTATGGTTAATCCCGCCTTTGGCGGGATCGTCTTCCTTGACCTTGAACAAAATTGAACATTTTTCAAAACCCTCCTTGAGTTTTTCTTTTCCTTTTGGAATCTCCATCCGAAATTTTTCTGATATTGGAGAGTCAGATAATAACGCCTATTCCCCCGGACGGTCTCCGTTAAAAACGGCTACGGTAAATTTACAAAAATTTTCCCAGGTATTGAAATCATACCACCACTGGTAACTCATTTCCTCGATCCCGCTTTTTTTCAACTCCTCGGTCAATTCCGAAAGCATGATAAAGAGAGCGTTTTTGTGAGCGGAATCGGGATAGCCTGTATTGTCAGGATCTTTTCCAAGGGCGCCATCCCGATAAACAGGATGTCCCAAGTCTCCTTTAAGAAAGCCGTATCCGGCTTTGCTCTCGATAAGGGCCTTGAGTCCCAAATAAATTAATTGTTGTTGCGAGAAGGTTAAATGACTAAACATAACGATGCTCCTTATCAGATCGCTGAAAAAAG
>CAZSTT010000009.1:0-23701 GCA_964609705.1 uncultured Thermodesulfobacteriota bacterium | reverse complement strand
GAGAAGGTTAAATGACTAAACATAACGATGCTCCTTATCAGATCGCTGAAAAAAGCCCATCTACTTCGTTGCCATCATCCCTTCCCGCCTTTCGGCGGGGCAGGCTTATTGCAACGTACGCCTATGTACGCCTCAATCCTCATGATTTCGGGCGCCTTGTAGCCGGTCGGCTATGCCGACCTAATAAAAGGCCTCCAAGGAGGCCGGCAGGACCTTTTTGAGCAACCTGTGAAAAAAAAGAGTTATTCGATCCTGCTAATCTTTTGTCTTGAGTATCTGTTATACGGTTTTCAATTTTTCCTTTCCATCGCTGGAAAAATAGACCAGCCCCTCTTTGACTTCTCTCTGGATCAGACCCTTATTCTCCAGGTAAATCAAATGGGAGATGGCTTCGGCGGTGGCAAACCATTTTTGCATGACCGGAAAATCATCCCAGGATTTGGCCACGATATCCCAGGTCATTTTCGAGGCCGTCCAGTAAGCGGTCAGGGTTTCCTTTTCCAGGATGTCAACCACTTCGTTGGCCCGGAGACGGTGATGTTCGAGTAATTCCAGGATCCTTTTTTTAAAGTCTTTGATAAAGCTCCGATGACCCGGAAGACATAAGGTCACCTCCATATCGTAAACTTTTTTCAGACTCTTGATATAGAGGTCAAGGGGATCGTTTTCGTCGGACCAGTTCTGAATGTTGGGGGTGATGTCACCCAGTACATGGTCTCCAGAGAAAAAAATCTTTTTATCCCGCTCATACAGACACAGGTGACTTAAGGTATGCCCGGGGGTGAGCACCACTTCCAGGTTATAATCTCCAACCTTGAAGACATCTCCATCCCGGGCAACCTGGTAATCCACAACAGCTTCCGGTCCATACTTAAAACCGGGATGGTTGACCATGGCGGATTGGAGCACATCGTCAGGGAAGCCGCTTTTGGTGGCATAATCCCCCATGGGAGAACGCCGGGCATGAGGGGTGGTGCCCGCCTTTAATCGGTAGGCATCGTCTTCTCCCATGAAGGCCCTCGAACCCTCTCTCATCAAGCCGGCCACCATCCCCTGATGGTCGGCGTGCAGATGGGTGATAAAAAAATCCGTCTTTTCCAACTTGACCCCCAGTTCTTCCAGCCCCGGCTCCAGGACCTGCTTGCAGGCCGGGCGGTTCATACCTGTATCGATGACCAGATATCGATCATTGGAGGTAAGGATATAAGAATTTATTTCTTTGAGGGGATTCCCTGGCAGAGGGACGATAATTCGGTACAACCCAGGCAGTATTTCTTCCATGACAAAAAACTCCTTATACAAAAAATTTAATAATTAACAGCAGTTTTTCCTTTATGAACCTTAAAGGAAATCCCAAACTTCTTATGGCCTTTTCACCTCTGGTCGCACCGTCCTCCGTCGATAGCGATGATTTTTCCGGTGATATAGTCGGAGAGATCGGTCACCAGGAATTCGACCACTTTGGCGCAATCTTCTATCGTTCCTTCTCTTCCCAGGGGGATCATGGCGGCCAGTTGACTTCGATCCCCGAGCCTTCCGGTGCGGATAATGTCGGGGGCGATACAGTTGACATTAATGTTAAAGGGTGCCAGTTCCAGGGACAGGGAACGGGTGTAATGGATGATGGCGGCCTTGGCAACCCCGTAGGGATGGTATCCTGGTGAGGCCTGAATCCCTGCGGTAGAAGAAACAGTAACGATTTTTCCCGATTTCTGGGCCTTCATATAGGGCGCAACGGCCATGCAGGTGTACATGCAGGTCATTAAATTATTGTTCAGCACCCTGGTCAGCATGTGCTGGGGGCAAACGGCGGGAGTTCCCGTCAGTCCCAGGTCAACAATTTTGCCTTCGATAGGCTTACCGGAGGCATCCTGTTCCGGTTCACGCTCATCGGCAAAGGTGACCGTCCCGCCGCCGGCGTTGCAAACGGCAATATCGATGCGGCCCATCTGGGCCACAATATCAGCCACCGACTTTTCGTTCGCGGTCCGGTCGGTTAAATCAACTTCCAACCCTATGGCCCGAACCCCCAGGGCTTGGCATTCTTCGACAACCGTGGGGGCGGTCATCTGTGCCTTTTCAAATTTATAAACCTCCGCTGAACGCAGATTCCTGTCTACAATGGCGATATCCGCCCCCAATCCTGCCAGCCGCAGTGCATATCCTCTCCCGAGACCACGGGCGCCGCCGGTGATCATAGCTACTTTACCGGTTAACTTCTTTTCTGTCATTATAATCTCCCTATAACTATATTAGATCGAAAAAAAGGATTCAAGGGGTCAAATGAAAGGGATGGAATTTAAATCACTTGAACCCGTGTTCCGCCTCCAGCGGGATGGAATACTCAAACCCTTTTCTCTTGTTAAGCCCTCCTGCCCGCCTGAAGTGTGTACCAACGAATTGTCAAAATAACTTTTCGCCGAACGGCGAACGCTCAACGACGAACGGTATTTTCGCGCTAAGTTTATTGCTTACAAGCGATGAACCGGGGATTCCCATTGATCGACGATGACGTCAATAACGGCCGGTCCCTGAGGTGATTTCTCTTTGGCCAGGCAGTCCTTTAATTCGTCCAGCGTGCGAACGGTATATCCTCTGGCTCCGAAACCTTTGGCCACGGTGGCAAAATCGACTTGAGAAAAGTCGGTAGAAATATAATTTTCCTGATAGCCGAACTTCTGGGCGTGCTTTATCCAGCCTAAAACATTGTTATTGAGCACCAGGGTAACTACCGGCAGTTTTAATCGATTCATGACTTCCAGTTCCTGGACGGAGTAGCTGAACCCCCCATCCCCGGCGATGGTCAGGATTCTGTTTTCTTTGTTGGCGGCCAGCGCCGCCCCGATAGCGGCCGGGGCGCCCCAGCCTATTCCAGCCAATCCTCTCGGAGCTATGAACCGGTGCCCGGCTGTATTTATTTTCAGATAAGCGGAGGCCCAACCGGAGGACAGGCTGGCGTCACAAACTACCACGTCCTTTTCGGTCAGGACCTGATTCAGAACTCCCATCACGGCCTGCGGTTTAAGCGGTTGATCCTTTTCCACGGTCAGGCTGGTTTTTTCTTCATACCACTCCTGCTGTTTTTCCTTGAAGGCCTGGAAATCCCACTCGGCTGCAGATTTCCTGCCGTCCAGGGAGGCTATGATGGCATCGAGTCCCAGACAGGCGTCGGCCAATAGGGGAACGCTCAGGATAAAATTTCGTCCGATTTCCTCCGGATCGGTATCGAGATGAATGACCGGGGTGGCTTTTGGGGGCACCCGAAATCCGAAAGTGGTCAGTTCCCCGACTTTACTGCCGATGAAAAAAACCAGATCAGCCTGTTGCAGGATTTCACAGGCGATGGGATTTCCAAAGACCCCGGTCACCCCGAAGGCTTGTGGGTTGTTTTCTGAAATGATTCCCTTTCCGGAGATGGTGGTGATGATCGGGGCTTTTAATAATTCACTGAGCTCTTGGACCTGTTGATCGGCACCTGAAATGTGGGCACCGCCTCCAACAACCAGAACAGGCTTCTTGGCCTTCAGGAGCATTTGAACGGCCCTTCCCACTTCTTTCGGGTCGGGTGCTGTTCTGAATCGGGGGAATACGGATCCCAGCAGGGTATGAGAACTTTCCCGAAAGGAAAAATCAGCGGTTCCGATATCAACCGGAATCGATATCACCACCGGACCCGGTTTGCCGGTCGTGGCAATCCGAAAAGCCGTATCCAGAACATCCTCCAGCATCCTGGGATCATTGACGGTTACCTGCCATTTGCTGACCGTACGAAAAATATCGATCTGCTGAACCCCCTGGGAAGCGTTTCCTCTCATCCGTCGGTGCTCCCAGGCCCTGGGAATATCCGATAGAATCGCCAAAACCGGAATGGAGGAACAATAGGCTTCCGCCAAAGGGGAAACCAGATTGGTGGCCCCCGGACCCACCGTGGCATCGCAAACACCGGTCCGTCCCGTCAGCCGGGCATAGGCATCGGCCGCATAACCGGCGCTGCGTTCATCCCGCATCAAGACATGCTGAATTTGATCCGGAAGCTTCCGGATTCCTTCATATAAGGGAAGCGACTGACCTCCCGGGACTCCATAAACGTATTTAACACCATTTTTTGCCAGTAATTCTGCCAGTTTTTCTCCAACCCTCATAATCGTCTCCTTTATGGGAAATCAATCCTTTTTGACCGTCAGGCAAAAAGGACATCATTATAATGATAATGACATATCATATTTTACAGGCCTTCCGTCAACTTTTTTTCGCGGCCCTGAACCTTTGATTAATCCTGTCCAAGTGGATGGGGGGGAGGTTACTGGTATTATCCCTAGGACAATACCGGGTTACTTGTTCCATTGATTTTTAAAAAAGATCATTTTATAGTGATACCAGTTCAAAATCTTAAAGGAGGCTGTCATGGCCCAACCATTACTGTTGTCGATTGCTGAATCAAAGGAGACCATTTCCATCCTGGCCGGAATGGCCAACCGCCACGGCCTTATCGCCGGGGCTACCGGAACAGGCAAGACCGTAACCCTGCGGGTGATGGCCGAGCAGTTCAGCCGAATAGGGGTCCCGGTTTTTCTGGCGGACATCAAGGGGGATCTTTCCGGATTGCCGCTGCCGGGAGGCGATAACCCCAAGGTTGTGGAGCGGGTGGAACAGTTGAAATTAAAGAATTTCACCTTTGAGGGATACCCGGTGGTTTTCTGGGATGTTTTCGGGGAGCAAGGGCATCCGGTCCGGACCACCATCTCGGAGATGGGTCCTTTGCTTTTAGGCCGCATATTGAATCTGAACGAGACCCAAAGCAGCATCTTGACCATGGCCTTCAAAATTGCCGACGACAACGGATTGCTCCTTCTGGACTTCAAGGACTTGAAGGCCATGGTGCAGTTTGTGGGGGACAATGCCGACCAGTTCAGAACCCAATACGGGAATATCTCGAAAGCCAGTGTCGGAGCCATCCAGCGCAATCTGTTAACCCTGGATCAGGAGGGGGGAGGGCGCTTTTTCGGTGAGCCGGCTTTAAATATCTACGATTTTATCCAGACCGATGTAAAGGGAAGAGGAGTGATCAATATTCTGGCTGCCGATCGGCTGATGCAGTCCCCTAAGGTCTATGCCACCATGCTCCTTTGGCTGTTGTCCGAATTATTTGAACAGCTTCCTGAAGTGGGGGACCCGGAGAAACCCAAACTGGTTTTTTTCTTTGACGAGGCCCATCTGCTCTTCGAAGAAATCCCTAAAGCCTTAGAAAATAAGATCGAACAGGTAGTGCGTCTCATCCGTTCCAAAGGGATCGGGGTTTATTTCATCACCCAGAACCCTATGGACATCCCCCAAGAGGTCCTGGGCCAATTAGGCAACCGGGTCCAGCACGCCTTGCGGGCTTTTACCCCCAATGACCAGAAGGCCGTCCGGGCGGCCGCCGATACCTTTCGGTCCAATCCTAAGCTCAAAGTCGCCGAGTTGATCACCGAACTGAAAGTAGGAGAGGCCCTGGTGTCCGTATTGGATACCAAGGGGGCCCCGACCCCGGTGGAACGGGCCTTTATCCATCCCCCCCAGAGCCGTCTGGCCCCTTTATCTTCGGAAGAGCGGTCCGGAATTATTCAAGGTTCCTTCCTCTTCGGACACTACGAAAAGGAAGTGGATCGAGAGTCAGCTTATGAAAAATTGAAAGTCAAGACCGAACGGCAACAGATAGAAGATGAAAAAGCTGCCGAAGAAAGAGCGCAGGAAAAAGAAAAACCATCGGAAACTTCCAAGTTGATTGGAGCTATGGCCCAAAGCGCTGCCCATGCCATCGGCAGCCAGATCGGTCGGCAGATTATACGAGGGGTCCTGGGATCGATTTTTGGAACCGGTCGAAAAAGGTGATTTTTGATCAGAGAAACCTATTCCGGATTCTGGCCAGGAAACCACTGACTGAATTTTCTTTAATCTTGAAAGGATCAGGCAATCGGCTTCTTTGGGATAATCAGCCACATGGCTAAATAAGCGAAAATCCCGATACCGAATGAAAATAGGACCAGAAGGATAAAAAGAATTCTGATGACAGTGGAATCTCTATCCAAATATTCGCCGATTCCTCCGCAGACACCGCCAATTTTACGATCATTGGGCGATAGAAATAATTTCTTCATGACCTGATCTCCTTTCTAATACGCTTTTCAATATTTTTTCCCCGATAATCCCCAGATTTCGATTAATAATGATAGGTTCGTAATAAGTCACCGAACCCCAAAAACCTCATTCCGGTCGGTCGGTTTCACCGACCTCCATAAGAGACCTCCGAAGGAGGTCGAGCGAAAGCCGGAATCCAGGAACTTCAATAAGTAAAAAAATCCCTGGACCCCGGTTTTTACCGGGGTGACGACTTTTTACGATTTCATCAATAATGGTGCTCCTATTTGTTTAAAACTGCTAATGGCACGCTTTTTAAGGTTTCGGCAACGGCCATTGCTTCATTCCAATCCGGAATTCCTTTCCGGCCCCCATATTCTTTGCAGGATAAAGAGGCCACCGCCACGGAAAATTGGACAGCCCGATGCAGATCAAAACCTTTACCGAGGGCCAGGGCAAAAGCTCCGTGAAAATTGTCTCCGGCCCCGGTGGTATCGACGGCCTTGATTTGGGGCGGTGAAACCTGATAAAGTTTGTTGTCTGCAAAATAATAGGCGCCGTTTTCACCATCGGTGACAATGAGTGTACCTCTCACTGCAGGGTTCAAATGAATCATTCCCTCGATCAACGATAAACGGTCCGGATTTATTTCCTTCGATTTCAGAAAATCCGAAGAAGGGATAAAATAATCGGCTATGGCCATGATATCCTCGATCCCCTCACGCCAGCGCTCGCAGTCATAAACGATTTTAATTTTCCAATCCTTTCGTTTTTTCAATTTCTGGCCGAAATAGGTGGCCTCGGGATCCAGTAATAAAACGGCTGATCGATTTAAGAGCGAATCAAGGGACGGAGCCATTTCAATTCTCGGAAGAGAGTTTCGTTCGTATATAATCGTCCGATTACCTGTAGTTTTAGTGATAAAAATGTAAGCCACAGGGGTGGTTCCGCCCGGGACAATCTCGACAAATTCCGTACTTACCTCAAAATCCCGCAAACGCTTCAGGCAAAACCGGCCTTCTTGGTCATCACCAAGGCCCCCGACATAGGCCACACGGCCACTCAGTTTTGAAATGCAGCATGAGGCGGTGCCTCCCTGTCCGCCACCCTCCATCAACCTGAACTCAAAGGTTGTTTTCCGGTTTTCCTCCGGAAAGCGGTCCACTACAGCCATATAGTCCAGGCAGCTGCGTCCGATAACCAATACATCGATTGTTGTCATGGTAAAAATCTACGAACCTTAGTCTAAGATATTTGAAGTTTTGAACGGTCAAAGGGAGGTCTTATTGTTGGGGATTGTCCAAAGGGTAACGCATCGCCCGATCCCGGCCCGTCCGGTCCCGCCGACGGCGGGATTAAATAATTGGCCCGGCAAAGAAGCTCCAGGTTTAGGGTGGACAACCCCCAAAAAAGACCTCCCTTTGACCTTGGTGTTAAAAGTCAGAGATAATCTCTTCGATTTAAGGTTTTTGAATCTTTATCAGGTCAAGGTGATAAAATTGAGGGAATTGATTCCCCCCACCTGACCGGGAGCGACCATTTCGGTCAAGATGACCCGGTCCCCTTTTCGGACTAATCGCTGCTCCTTAATAAAGGATAAAAGGTTGTCGTATTGAAAGGGATCTTTCCCCTCTAAAATCAAAGGTGAAACTCCGTAGGATAAGGATAAAAAGTCGCTGATCGATTCCTCCCGGCAAAAAGCTAAGATCCAGCAATCGGGCTTAAACCGCGAAATCCGTCGCGGGGTAGTCCCCGTATGGGTGGGAGTTAGAATCAGTTTTGTTTTCAATACCCGCAGGGCCTCCATGACATTCAGAGAGATAGCATTGCTGACCGACATTTTTTCCCGCCCTATGTTCGACTTAAGATGTTCATAGGCTTGGGAGACCGGGTTGAGGGTATGCCGCTGTTGCTCAATGGACTTGGCAATGCGGACCATCATCCTTACCGTTTCTACAGGAAAGCGGCCGATAGCTGTTTCTTCCGAGAGCATAACGGCATCGCTGCCGTCCAAAATGGCATTGGCCACATCGGTGACCTCGGCACGGGTGGGGCGGATATTTTCGGTCATGGATTCCAGCATCTGGGTGGCGGTAATGACCGGCCGTCCCAAGAGATTGGCCTGATAGATCAGCCTTTTTTGAACAGCCGGAACATTTTCAATGGGAATTTCCACCCCCAGATCACCTCGGGCGATCATTATCCCATCGGCAACAGTAAGGATGGATTTAATATTTTTTACTGCCTCGGCCCGTTCAATTTTAGCGATGATATGAATGGCTTTCCCCCTTTTGGCGGCGAATTTTCTGACTTTAATGATGTCTTCTGCGCTTTCTACAAAAGAGAGACTGAATAGATCCAGTCCTTCTTTCAGACCAAAATCCATAAAGTCCAAATCTTCTTCGGTTACCGGCTCGGCGAGGGTTTTGGCTTTGGGGAGGTTTAATCCTTTATGGGAAAGCAAAGGGCCGCCCATAACCACCCTGCAAACCACTTCCTGGTCGGAAATCTCCACCACGCGCAATTGGATAAACCCGTCATTGAGGTAGATCGTCCCGCCTTTGAAAACATTCTCGGGCAATTTCTTATAGTCCACAGGTATCCGCAAGGGTTCGTTTGTAGGCCCGGTGGTAACCAGGGTGATCCTTTCCCCTTTTTTTAAAATCAGGGGATCGGATAAAAGCTTTCCGATACGGATCTTGGGCCCGGGAAGGTCTATCAGGATGGGGCAGATCTTGTTCATCTTTTTCGATAAAGATCGGATAAGCCGGATATCTTCCCTGTGTTCCTCAGGGGAGCCATGGGCAAAATTGAGCCGGGCCACATTCATGCCCTGTCGGATCAATTCTTTTATGACTGAGGGAGAACGTGAAGCCGGACCGATGGTGCAGACAATCTTGGTTTTATGGTCCGGAAGTTTAACGGCAGCAGGCATCTTTCCCTTCCCTTCTTGCCGATCAGTTGGTCCGACGGCGAAGTCATTGTCTATCAGATATTAAATTATTTTTTCTACCAGCGGGGAACAGTATAAAAGAAGAAGAAAACGGGATCAAGGGGTAAAAAAGGATCAGGAAGGTTTTATCTGAACGAGTAGAGGACTCAGAAAATCTGCTGGTCAGGAAATTTTCATTTTGACGAAGTCTCATAGAAACGATATGATAAAAATTTTTAATAAACTCCCTGGGGGAGGCTGACCCTGTTGGGAACCCCTCCTTTAGATTTAAAGGAAGACCGTATCAGACAAATTTTAATCAAACTTAATTGAATCTTGAGAAAGGGATTTCATCCCCTTACCACCAAATATTAAAAAAGGATATCTGCTCATGACTCCAAAAGCACTGAACAATCTGAAAGTCCTGGAATTTGCGCAGGAGGTTTCAGGACCTTATTGTGGAAAACTCTTCGCTGATTTAGGGGCCGAGGTTATTAAAGTTGAACCACCTGAGGGGGATGCTTCCCGTCATTACGGACCTTTCCCGGATAATACGGCCCACCCAGAAAAAAGCGCCTTGTTCCTTTATCTCAATACCAACAAAAGAGGAACCACTCTTAATCTGAATGAAGACAGCGGCCGGAAACGTTTCGGGGAATTGGTCCAATGGGCCGACATCCTGATTGATAACCATCCCCCTGAGGTCCTGGAAAAAAACGGATTCGACTGGGATCATCTGCAGCTTCTCAATCCCGGCCTGATCTATATCTCTATTACTCCTTATGGGCGAACAGGGCCGAGATCAAACATCAGGGGGGGTGAATTGACCGTTTCTCACGGAGGCGCCCTGACTAATCTCTTGCCGGCCCGCTCGGTGGATATCCATCTTCCCCCCGTAAAAATGGGGGGGTTCTTTGCCGGATATCATGGCGGTCTCACCGCCGCCCTGGCCGGACTGGCCCTTTTTATCGGACAACGGGAAACCGGAACAGCCCGGATGGTCGATATTTCGCTGGAAGAGGTCATGCTGGCTTTGGTAAGTCCGGTGGTGGCCAGCACGCGTTATCATGGAACCACCTGGTCCCGCGTTCCAGATCGACCCCCGGCCATGGGCCGTATGGAAACCAGTGACGGTTATGTGGTTCTGGGCGCGGCCGACGATCACCATTTCCGGGCCTTCAGGGAACTGATGGGCAAACCGGAATGGGCCGCCAGTGATCGGTGGGATGATCGTTTTTATCGCATGAACCACCTGATGGATATCGCTCCTATGATGGACGCCTGGATGAAGCAGCAGAAAAAGGACGATATCCACCACCGAGCGGCCAGGGCCAAGATCCCTATCGGCCCGTTTAATACGGCGGCTGATTTGATGGTTAATGAACAATATCAGGCCAGGGGATACTTCATCGAGATTGAGCATCCCCTGGCTGGAAAAAATACCTACCCGGGATGGCCTTACCAGATGACGGCCTCCCCGCCGGGAATAAATTGCCCGGCCCCACTCCTGGGGCAACATAATAAAGAGGTATTCAAGTCCGATCAGGAGTTCCTGAAAAAGACAATTCCGACAACAGCTGCTAAACACACTTCCATAAACTCCCGCCTTCCCTTGGAAGGAATCCGGGTCCTGGATTTTAGCTGGGTCTGGGCCGGTCCCTATGGATGCCGAGCATTGGCTGAGCTGGGGGCTGAGGTAATCAAGATTGAAGGCCATAAAAGGTCCGATCTTACACGGAGATCGGTCGTCTGGCCTCTCCAGGATGCCATCCCCACCAAAGTAAGACCAAATCAGGGCCTGGGTAATATTACGGTTAACCTGAATAAGAAGAGTCTTACTCTGGATTTGAGCAAACCGGAAGGAGTTTGGGTTGCCAGGCGACTGACGGCCCAAAGTGATCTGGTTATTGATAATATGCGGCCCGGTGCCATGGATAAACTAGGGCTCGGTTATGAAGAACTGAAAAAAGTAAAGCAGGATATCATTGTCGCCACCCTCTCCAGCCGTGGATATGGGGGACCCCATACCGATTATCTGGGTTTTGCCACCATCCACCAGGCTGTCGGGGGAGTGGCCTATATCTCCGGTCATCCGGAAAGTCATCCTACCCACGGCACGCCAGGCGACGCCGATCTGATGAACGGGTTAACCCTGGCCTATGCCTGCCTGGCCGCTTTGAATCATCGCTCTCAAACAGGGGAAGGGCAATTCATCGACTTCTCTCAGTGCGAAGGGGTCAGTAGCCTGATGGGTGAAACCCTGCTCGGCTACGCAATGACCGGCCGGATCCAGGAACGCATGGGGAACAGGCATCCCTTTTATTGTCCTCATAATGTTTACCGCAGCTGGGGAGTGGATCGCTGGCTGGCCCTGGAAATTCATTCGGACCGGGAATTCGCCACACTGGCTCAAATAATTTCCAGACCCGAATTGGCGAAAGATTCCAGGTTCATTGACCAGACCTCGCGCAAACAAAATGAGAACGAACTGGACCGCATCATTGAATCCTGGACCTCCCAGCGGGACCGGGACTGGATGGTCAAAGAATTTAGCCAGGCCGGCCTGGCCGCCTCTCCCTCCAGGGAGGCCAGGGATGTCTATGCCGACTCCCATTTCCGCCAAAGAAACGCCTTTCTGTCCATTGAGCACCCGGAGATCGGTCATCTGGAAATCATTGACACTCCCTGGAAGATCAGCGGACTGGAAAAACCTCACCGGCACGCTCCTTTACTGGGAGAGCACAATGATTACGTGCTTAAAGAATTACTGGGAATGAACGATGAAGAGATCAACGAACTCCAGGAAAAGGATGTCATCATGGGGGACAGTGGGCCGGAGTTTTATCTGGATTAATCGTGAGACCCTTGAACCATGTCCCCTCAATTAAACATTTTTCAAAGGCCTCAGAGTGGCTTTATAGTCAGACGAAGAAGGTATTGGTTTAGAAAAAATTTGACACAGATGCCAACTTCCGAGGCCTGATTGGGATCCCAATCTCCGTTGAGGCCTTCAACGACGGTTCTTAACTCCTGGTCGATATAGGCGGCACTAATCTTAAATCCCTGTTCCCGGTATACTTCGGTCGGCATTCCACCCATGGTTTCAATAATGGATCGGTATCCCGGGCATCCCTTGGCTATGACGGCCTCAAATCCGGCTTCTTTCGCCCACCGGAGCGTTTCTTTCAATAAACGCAACCCGATTCCCTTTCCAAAATAACGCGAATCCCGAGCTTGGGTATTGTCGGTCTGCCCGACGTGATAACAAAACAGAGCCAGGGTTTTTTCGGGCAGGTCCGGGGCCTGACCCTGAAAGTCCATCCAGTAAAGGGGATCATGAAGTCCCCGGGGCGACACGGTGTTGGGCACATAGGGTCGGAACTGAAGCTGTCCAATATGCTTTGAGCCGTCAAAGGCCAGCATGGCAGAGGCTCCGATGCGGGAGATCCGATCCCGGATCTCTTCGACCTCTCCCTGTCACCTGGTCGGTAAATGATCGATATCTTCCGCCGTAAACAGGCGACAGTGAAAATCCTTCGCTTCCATATTCACTTCTCCATAACCTTTTCTGTTTTCTTAATTGATCCAATAAGGTTTTAACATTTTTTTTAGATTTTTAATAGGGTCCTTTTTTACCGACTTCCTTCTGCCCTGCTTCTTTGGACAAAGGGAATAAGGGCCTCCCTATTTTCTTTTTGACGAATCCCTCGGGAGGCGTTACTATGCAAGCCGTAATAGCGAATCCCGCCGAGGGCGAGATTCTCCCTGGTCGGAAATATGGAGGGTCGTGTCTGGGAAAGACGGACAGGCAGGCATGAAATAGAAAACTGCTCGGAAGGGACAGTCCCGAGGGAGGATTCATGGAATTTAAAGGCATTACCCTCATCACCGGCGCAGCCGGGTTTATGGGAAGTCACCTTGTTGAATTCCTTGTCCGGAAGGGGGTCCGTACCAGGGCTTCTGCCCGTCCCAGGAAGGATACGTCATTTTTTGACCGTCTGGGCGTCGAATATGTGCCCGCCGACCTTACGAAGCCTGAAACGCTGCCCCGGCTCTTTGAAGGCGGTGTCGACCGGGTATTCCATCTGGGAGCGATCTGCAATTTTTCCACCCCTTATGAATCACTTTATCCAACCAACGTTAAAGGCGTCCAACTGATCACCGACCTCGCCCTGAAAAACGGGGTTAAACGCTATGTCCATGTCGGTTCCACCAGCGTCTATGGGTACTACCAGGGGACGCCGTTTAAAGAAGACAGTCCCCGTGATCCGCAGGATTCTTATGGGAGGAGCAAGCGCGACGGTGAAGATGTGGTCTGGAGCTGCATCAAGGAAGGCCTCCCGGCCATTATAACACGGCCATGCACGGTATACGGGCCGCGCTGCAATGATGGCGCAGGTAAGGCTTTTTCACGTCCCTCCCGCATAAGCGCAATTCCGGGAAGCGGCGCACAGCTTCTTTCCAACGTCCGGGCGGAAGAGGTAGCCGCCGCCGTCTACCATCTCTCGTTGCTGGATGCCGCCGTCGGACAAGCGTTCAACCTTGCCGAAGACACTCATCCGACGCTGGAGGAGGCCCTGGTAATGTCCTCTGAGGCTTTCGGCACCAGGCCGCTGAAATTGCACTTGCCTCTCTGGCTGGTGAAGACACTCGCCTGGGCGGATGGAAAGATGTCGGCGCGCAAAGGGCGGATACCGGACCTGGAACTGGACGCGGTAAAATATCTTTATGACGATTACCTGGTGGACAACAGCAAACTGAAGTCCATGGAATACCGGATGATCTATCCGGATTTTAAAGAATCCATGAAGCAGATGGGAGCGTGGTATCAGGAGGAAGCGGGAAAATTAAACAATCATAAATAAAGGGGAGGTGCAGGAATGGGACAGATTGTGGTTATTACCGGTTGCGCAGACGGAATGGGGCGTCATGTTGCGAAAATGCTGGCAGCGGCGGGTCATTCCATAGCGGGCTTTGATGTCGATTCCAGGGGTATAACCTCTCTTGAGGAGGAAATAAAGGAAATCGGCGGGTCTCCTCTGCTCGAAACAATCGATATCACCGATCGGCCGGCGATCAGTAATTTCTGTGGACGGGTCCTGGCCCGTTATGGGCATGTCGACACGGTGCTTTCCAATGTGGGGATCGGGTTCTTCGGCCCTTTTGAGGAGGTGAATCTCGAGAAAGCACTCAAGTGCCTTGAAATAAATGTGATAGGGGCGGCCGCGATTTTTCAGGCTTTCATTCCGTCCATGCGGCTGCGGCGATCCGGCAAGCTCATCGCCATGTCATCGCTGGTTGGGCGCATCCCCTTCCCCTTTGAATCCATCTATTCGGCGAGCAAATTCGCCATTACGGGGATGGTGCTCTCGCTCAAATACGAGGTGGCTCCCTTCGGCATCCAGGTGGCCCTGATCGAACCGGCCCAGGTTTCCACGACGTTTGCGGCTAAAATCCACGTGCTGCCGCCTGAAAATTCCGTCTATAGGGATCGAGCCCGGCGGTTTATCGAGCGGGACAATGAACTCATCAAAACAGCCCCCACCCCCTCCTACGCGGCCAAGAAAATCATGGCGGTCATAGAAGCGGAAAAGCCGGCGTTATTCAACCAGATCGATTTCATGAGCAGTTTTTTCCTGTGGCTCAACCAGTTCCTCCCGCCATGGATGAGGGACACCATATTGGTCAACCATATGCATATAAAAGTCTGACCTACCGGAGGTACTCCATGAGCACACATTCTGCACTTAGACAAACTCCGACGCGGTCCCGCGTCGAAACGCTCCGTTGGAAAATCATTGAGGCGCCTCAGGAAGTCTGCATAGAACGCGCCCGGTATCTCACCGAAGCGATGAGTCTCCACTGGGACAAGCCTCCGTTGACCCGGATGAGCCTCGCCTTCGAGCATATCCTGAACCATATCAGCGTCATGATACGCGATGAGGAGATCGTTGTCGGGTGCCGTACCTCCAAGCTCAAAGGGGCTCCCCTGTTTCCGGAAAACAAATCATTGTGGATTGAGGGAGACCTGGAAAATTTCGATAAACGGGTCCTGCAGAGGGCCATGATCACGGAAGAAGAGAAGGATGAACTGGCTGCGAAAATTCTTCCCTTCTGGAAAGGGAAGACCGTGGAAGAGCGCATGCAAGCGCTCCTGCCGGAAGACGTGCTGATAGACATGGACAAGTACATTTTCACCATGATGCTCGAGATCACTTACGGGATCGGCCATTTTACCATGGACCATTCGCGGGTGCTGGCCCGCGGGCTTCGCGGCGTCATTGACGATGCAGAACAAAAGTTGGCGGGCCTCTCCCCGGAAGATAGAACCGATGAAGATGGTCTCTTCTATGATGCGGTGGTACGCACCTGCCGAGCGGCCATCTCCTTTGCCAGGCGCTACAGTGAACTCGCGCTGGCCATGGCCGCGGACGAGCACGACCCTGAACGGGCAGCCGAGCTCCGGGAAATTGCCCGCGTCTGCAGTCGCGTTCCTGAATACCCGGCCGAAACGCTCCATGAAGCGGTCCAGAGCCTCTATTTTATACACTTGCTGGCTCAAATTGAATCGGGCGGGAACTCCATATCACTGGGCCGGATTGACCAGATACTATTCCCGTACTATCGGAAGGACAGGGAAGCAAAACAGGGATCCCCGGAGAGGGCCCGGGAACTCGTGGCCCTTCTTTTTATCAAGACCAACGAGATCTGGAACGTCCTTGAAGAGGCCTTCATCCCGGGCGGAGAGGGCACCGAGGGCAAGACGACACAGAACGTCACCGTGGGTGGCGTGGGACCCGACGGGCTGGACGCGACCAACGATCTGAGCTATATCGCCCTGGACGCTTACGCCGACGTGAGGACCGTGCAGCCCAATTTCGGCGTTCGGATCTCTCCCGATTGCCCCGAAGAGCTGATGCGCAGGGCCGTCGAGTATGACCGTGATGGCCTGTTGATGCATTTTTTCAATGATGAAGCTATTATCCGATCCCTGGTTCAAGGAGGCCACGCGATTGAAGATGCCCGGGATTATGGTGTGGTCGGCTGTCTTGAGCCGAATGCGCAAGGGAAGACCTTCGGGTCCACCTTCGCGGTCCAGTTCAACGGCATCAAATGCGTCGAGCTGGCCCTGTCCAACGGGGTTGATAATATCTTCGGCTACCCGAGCGGTATTGAATCGGGAGACCCGGTAGGATTCAAGAATTTCAACGACCTCTGGAACGCCTACGATAGACAGATGCGCCATTTTGTCAACCAGATGGTCCGGGGAATGGAGGTTCTGGACCGTGTGATCGCCGAAACCGTCCCCTCTCCCTTTGCGTCGGCCATGGTCGACGGCTGCCTGGAACGGGGCTTGGACTTGACCAGGGGAGGTGCGGTTTACAATTCTACGGGCGTGCAGCTCATGGGGTTTGCCAACGTGGTGGACAGTCTGTACGCAGTGAAAAAAACAATCTTCGAAGACCATCTTTTTACCTTGACCGATCTGACCGAATGGCTTGCACAGGATTGGCAGGATGCCGAGGACAAACGCGCCTATTTTCTGAACCGCGTTCCGAAATATGGGAACAACCATGACGATGTGGATGCGATGGCCTCACAGGTAGTCGATCACTACTGTGATGTTCTCTCCCAATATCGAAACTTCAGGGGCGGTGCCTTCTGGCCGGGTATCTTCTCCGTCGGTTTCCATATCACGATGGGCGCTTTTACCGGCGCGACGCCTGACGGTCGTTTTGCGGGAGACGTGCTCGGAAACGGCATCACCCCGACGACGGGAAACGCCGTCTCGGGTCCGACGGCGATAATGAATTCCGTGGTCAAGCTTCCTGTGGCGCGGGTGTTTAACGGCGCCAATCTGAATATGCGTTTTCAGGGAAAGAAGATTAGCACGGAGAATCTCACGGCTCTGGTCAAGACCTATTTCAAGTGCGGCGGCACACAGGTGCAGTTCAATATGGTGGATTCGGCAATCCTCAGAGAGGCACAGCGGCATCCGGAAAAGCATCGTGACCTGTTCGTTCGGGTCAGCGGCTATTCGGCGGAATTTATCGGTTTGAGCGAGATAGCCCAGGATGAGATTATAAGCAGGACCGAGTTCGAAATGAATTAACAGGTTACTGAATAAGGCCCATCTATCCCGCCAACGGCGGGATTGCCCTCATCCTTCGTCATGGCGACGTACTACTATGTGCGCCTCATTTTTCAGGATTTCGGGGACCTTGTTGTCGGTCGGCGTAACCGACCTGTATAATAGGCCTCCAAAGGAAGCCGGCAGGACCTTTTTGAGCACCCTGAAAAAATATTGAGTTTTTCCTCAGACTATTAAAAGGGAGGACGGAGAATGAGCCAATATTATAAGGATGCCGAAGATCTTTATCGGATATACGGATACTTTTTGGACCGGGTATTACGGGACGATAAAATCGGCGCGAAAATGGGCAAGGCGGGCATCATTATTAAATTCAAGTATACCGATCCGGAGGCGGAGATCACTATCGACCTGAAGAATCCACCGGCCAAACAGGGATATCACGGCTCCTTTTATCTTGGACCTTGCGATCTCAAAGAGGACGTCTGGTCCAAGCAGCCGGCGGACTTTTCACACCGGTTTTGGCACGGCCGCGAGAACCCGATCGCCGGCGTCGCCAAGGGGATCATTAAGCAGGGCGGTAAGGTGACCGCCATGTTGAAGCTTTTACCGGTGATCAAGCCGGCGTTTCAGCTCTTTCCGGTGGCCCTGCAGGAAATGGGTCTCAATCACCTGATTGTTTCAAAAAAATAACGAGATACCTATACGGCGGCATCGATCTTTCCAAGCCACCTTATCAACAATGAGGCCAGGACGGCCGATCATGGGAAATCGTGGCACCATTGGATGACGTACTTCCGGCTGGAAAAGGATTGCTCCGGTCAATTTCAAAAAGAAGAGGTCTTCAAAAAAACCATCCTCTCTGAGGGGCCAACTTTTTTCGGGGTTATCGATCAAAGAATAAATTTATGGTTTGAGCCGGAAAAAGTTTTATCCAAACCAGCCTCGTCAATACCTTCTGACCAATTCCAATCCCTTATACGAGCGGCTGAAGCCGAAGGCTTTAAGCGGTGCAGCATATTCGCTCTCCAGGGAGGGTTTTCCATTGATCCTCTCAACAGAGATTATTTTTTCAGGTCTGAATTCCCTGGTCAGTAGAATTTTGAAAAAGGCCAGGCAGTCCCCAAGAAGAGGATGGTCAGGGGGTACCCGAATATCCAGGTGGCTGCCGTTTCGGCGGGAGATCACCGCCAGTTGTCGACCTTGATAGACCAGATGGGTGGAGGGAAGACGGCTGGGGAGCCTGCCTTTGAGGGCTTCCAACTTGAGGCCGCAAAGCGAAGCCGGGTCAACGGCATTCAGCCAATAAACCGCTTGATCAGGCAAAGGCTCGTTTAAGAAGTTAAAGGCCTCCGGGGTAATAAATTGAACACCGGGAATCCCTTCAAAAAAATATCCCGATAAAATTTCCCCGGAGAGCTCCATGAGCCTCAGGGCCTTAAAGACTTTATTCCATTGAAGCAAAGGCAGTTCGTTGGCCAACAGTTCTCGGAAGATCAGCCCATAACGAAGAAAAAGCTGGCGGACCCGATCTTTCACCAGTTCGGCTTCGTCAATGGGGTCTTTTTCAATAGGTTGGAGGTCCAAGGCGTACCAGTTTCCTGAAAGAGGGCGGGTGGAGGTCCAGCGGTTAAAGGCCGAACGCAAGGGGCGTCCTTCTTCTCTTTTTAAAGACAAGGGAGCGAATCGGGTCAAGATCCCCTGACGAAGGGTGGCAAATGAGTCATTACTGATCAAGCCCTTCCAAAAAAGATCCCAGAGTTTTTTTGTTAATGGACGGCTGTCTAAATTAGAAAACCGGGCCATATCAAAAAAGCTGTATCGGCCGATTTTTCTAGGCAAAAGACCGGCCAGTTCGTCCGCCATAGGGAACTCAGCCGATGTTGGTTCCACTCCCACCTGTCCGTATTGATTGATAAAGAGTTCGAGATCGGCGGGAAAAGAAAAACTTATTTTTCTTTTCCCGCAGCCGAACCAGAGGAGATCGCTGGCCCGGCTCAGATGGTCCAGCCAGACGCCGTAATAAGGGGACAATCGAGCAGGCAGAATGTGTTTTTCCCAGGCCTCGACATCAGAGGGAAAACCGAAGAGTTGATCCAGGACACGCTGCAGGTCATCGGCTGAATCGCCCGGCTTAGTCAGGCCTTGATAGGTCGCCAGAAACAAGGGGAGATGATCAATGCTCAGAGCTTTAAAAAGAGGCTGCCGGGATTTTCTGGCCATTCTCAGGAGTATTTCCAGGTTTTCCCGATCGCAGATTTCCATCTCTTCGGCCTTTTCCGTAAGCCGGTCGAAAACGATTTCATGGGACTCCGCCAGGCTGGAGATGATCTCATCCAGATAAGATTCCTCCAGCCCAAAGACTTCCTTCAGGCATGATCGGCCTATAGGGCCATAATAAGCAAGCCATTGAAGCAAAATATCCGCCGGAGAATTATCTTCTGGTCCTTCCATGCCGGGAAAGGATTTATTGAAAACAACCTCAATCAAAAGATCGATTCTTCCGTTTAGAGGTCCATTCGAAGGGACTTCCCGGATTTCAATTTCTTCCGGCCGGATATTAAATTCCTTGACGATGCGTTTCAGGTTTTCCAGGGCGCAAATCAGAGGGATGGAGGCCGCGGGCAGCCGGATGGAGACTATTTTTTCGTGTATTAAAGCCACCATATCCCGGGCCGGTATATCCCGGTCCTGATCGATGGCCTTCATAAGCTCCTGCCACTCGGAGGCCGGGATAAAAATCCTCTCTTTGATCCAGTCCAAAAGATCCTGGGCCGATCTGGGGGCGTATCCCGAGGCCGTCCGTTGTAGTTTCGCCCCCAAGGCTCGGACCAGATTCTCGGGAATCCGCGGTCTGAGACGGTGGGAAAAGACGACTTCTTTCAGAAGCTCCTGGCTTAAACCCGAGGTCCTGCCGGAAAGGGGGGAATCATCGGCATACATATAGGTGCTGGTTTGTTTCCAGATCAGGCCTTCGGCAAAGGGAGAGGCGGCCGAAGTGAAGGACTCGCTGATTTTTATTCGGCCGTCCCGGATTTCTTCCAAAAGTCTTTTTAAATTTTCCAGATCAAATTCATCCTGAAGGCAGGTACGCCAGGTTTCCAGAAGAAGGGGGAAATCCGGATAAGCCATAATGGCATCCATAAGCTTTTTAGAACGAAGCCGGTTAAGCCAGAGGGGCAGGCGTCTCTTGAAATCGGAACGTGGAAGCAGCAAGGCCCGTCCGGCATTTTCCCGGAATTTGGCCCCGAAAAATCCGCTTTTTTCCAAAGACCGCCTGAGCAGTTTCTCCAGGTTTTCAGGTTTGACCAGGGCCAGGAGTTCCCCGGAGGAAAAGTTATGGGGCAGGACCAACAGGATACAATCATTATTCTGAATGACTTCCAGATGAGTGTGGTATTTTTCTTCCCAGGCGGCCTGCAGGGCCAGGCTGAAAGGGCGGTTGATTTTGCCTCCCCAGATCGTATGAAGAATGACCTGGCGGTCTTGTGCCGCGCTCGCGGGATCATGAAAGTGCTCGATGAGCAGATGGTGCCGGTGAGGCAGGTCCGTTTGGGTGGCCTCTTTCTGACGTTTCAAGAAGCCGATGAGCTCGGTTACGGCGGAGTCATCCAAAAAATATTGACTGTTCAACTCCTCCTTCAAAGAGCTGGAATTCAGCCGCTTTTGAATCTTTTCCAGGAACAGGAGGATTTTTTCTGAAAAGTGGAAGTCCCGATTCTGATCCTCGGCCCTCCAGAAGGGGAAAATTCCGGGTTGGGCCGCGGCCGCACTGACCTCGACGTCGTTATGGGTCACCTTCTGGATACGCCAAACCTGGGCACCCAGGGTGAAGGTGTCGCCGATATTCCTTTCCCAGACAAACTCTTCATCCAACTCCCCGATCTTGGATTTTGAATCGGCCAGGCGAAGATCATAATAACCCCGGTCGGGAATGGTTCCTCCGGACAGATAAATCAATCGCAGCACCCCCTCTTTTCCTTGAAGGGTGTTGTCGATCTTATCCAGGGAGATGCGGGGCTTGAGTTCCCGAACCCGGGTATCGGCATATCGTCCGGCCAGCATCTCCAGCACCAGGTCGAACTGCCGACGCTTGAGGTGATGATAGGGGGTGCTGGTCCTTATAAAATTATAAAGCTGATCAATATCCCAAGGCTCAAAGCCGGTCATGGAAATGATCACCTGGGCCAGCACATCCAGGGGGCTTTCAATAGGTTTGACGGCTTCAATATCCTGGTTCATGATCCCTTCAGCGATGACGGCGGCATTCAGAAAATCACGGCCGTGGGTGGGATAGAGAAGGCCGCGGCTCACCCCCCCGACCCTGTGGCCGGATCGTCCGATCCGTTGAATGGCCGATGAAATGGAGGGGGGGGTCTGAATAAGGATCGCTCGGTCGAGATCGCCGATATCGATGCCCAGCTCGAGAGAGCTGGTGGCCACAATGGCTTTCAGTTCGCCCCGCTTCAACCTTTGTTCAACGGCCAGACGGATTTCGCGTGAAAGGGAACCGTGGTGTGAATAGGCCAATTCCTCTTTCCCGCCTTCGTTGATCAGGCGGGTCACCTTTTCGGCGATCCTGCGACTGTTGGCGAAAAGCAGGGTGGAACGATTGGCCAGGATGACCTCTTTGAAAGATTCGACTAAGGCTGGCCACCAGGAGGCATCGACCAGATGTTGCCTGGCCTCCGGCGGAAAGCGGACCTCGATCAAATAGCTTTTCTTTTCCCTTGATCGGAGAATTTCCACTTTTCTTTTTTCATACTGACCGACCTTATCCGGGCTTTTCAGTCTGTAGCCGCCGACGAATTCGGCCACGGTCGAAAGGGGCTTAACCGTGGCCGAGAGGGCGATGCGCTGGAATTCACCGGAAAGGAGAACCAGACGTTCTACAGCCGTAATCATGTGGGTGCCCCGTTTGCTATCCACCAGAGCATGAATTTCATCCAGGATGACGGTGGCGATGCCCTCCAGCAATCCCCGACCGTTTCGGGAACTCAGGAGAATATTCAGACTTTCCGGGGTGGTGATCAGGATTTCGGGCGGCCGGCGCAGCATCTGCCGGCGATCTTCGGCCGGGGTATCCCCGCTGCGCGTCAGCACACCGATAGGGGGAAAATTCTCATCAGCCTGCAGGAAAAAGGCTTTAAGTACTTCAATCGGCTGGAGGAGGTTGCGTTGGACATCGTTGTTAAGGGCTTTTAAAGGGGAGACATAAAGGACCCGGGTCCGGCCCGGTTCCCAGACCCCGGTTACTAATTGATTAATGGCCCAAAGAAAGGCCGTTAGGGTCTTACCGCTTCCGGTGGGGGCCGTCACCAGGGCGTGTTTCCCCAGAGCGATTGCCGGCCAGGCCCGGGACTGAATATCGGTAGGAACCCCGATATTTTCCTTGAACCATTTCCGGATCAGGGGGTGGAAAAATGAAAGGGGATCTTGGGGGCCTGTTGAGATCATATGGTTACCATAACCATAATAAAGCGGAATTATTTTAAAGGCAAGGGGAGCGAAAGATCTTTGGTAAAAATAGAGGCCGGCTCATTAGACCTATTAAAGGTTTCAATAAATTATTAATCCAATAGGGCAGGGGGGATCTTTCAGGGCCTGCATCGGGCCATCAAGGTTATGAAAGTCAGAACAACCGGTTTCCTCATATTATGGTCCTTCGTAAGCCCGCTTAAGAGCCGCAATGTCAAATTTTTTCATCTTGAGAAAGGCTTCGGTCACCCGAGCCAGCTTTTCCTGATCTTTGTTCTTCATCATTTCATCCATCGCGGTGGGAACAATCTGCCAGGACAGGCCGAACCGGTCCTTGAGCCAGCCGCATTGTTCAGCTTCCGGCACCGCGGAGAGCTTCTCCCAGTAGTAGTCTATTTCTTCCTGGGTATCGCAGTGGACTATGAAGGAGATCGCTTCGTTAAATTTAAAAAGAGGACCGGCAGAGAGCAGCATGAAGTCCTGCCCCAAAAGCTCAATGGTAACGATATCCACCGTGCCGGAAGGGGTGTTAGAGAGAGTCGTGCTGTCCCTGATCTTTGATTGGGGGAAAACGGAAGTGTAAAATTCGGCGGCTTCCTTGGCCTCTTTGTCAAACCATAAATGGGGGGTGATTTTTTGCATGGTTGTGCCTCCTTTGCATTTTTATGAAAATGAAGATGTCCTGCCGGGCCCTAAACTTGAGGTAACGGATGTCCCTTCCGATCAACCCGAGCGCTACCAACCATAAGAAGAATGGTCAGAACAGATAGCGCGCTATTTCTCAACCATAACCTTGAAACCGCCATAGACCATGCGTTTCATGTCGAAGGGCATTTCTTGCGGTTCGCCCATTTTTTCCATTTCTTTCATAACCCTGGAGTTTACCTGGTCACGATGTCTTCGCGACTTGAACAGGATATACGAAAACACCAGTACTTCGCCGGGCTTCAATTTCATCATACGCGGAAAAGGGGTTCCCCATTTTGATTCCAGGTCTTCGCCGATGCATTCCTTATAGTCGAGCGCACCGTTTTCCAGCCACATTTTTTTCCCTATTCGAGCCATTCGGATGTAGGCTTTTA
>CAZSTT010000008.1:33931-42136 GCA_964609705.1 uncultured Thermodesulfobacteriota bacterium | reverse complement strand
AAACAAAACGGGTTTTCCGATATCCATTTCGGCTACTATCCGGAAAAAGACTATCTTGAAAAATGGCAGGAAGATCTTAAACGTCTTCGCCCCCAATTGATCGGTATCTATGCCACGGCCCCCCAGTTTCAATTTATTCAAAAAATGGTCCAGGCGGTGTCCGATCCGGAGCCTTTTATTATCCTGGGAGGCCCACATCCTACTATTTTCCCTCAGTGCCTGGAACAGACTCCGAGGTTGAATGCCATTTGTGTCGGGGAAGGGGAATATCCCATGCTCGAACTGGCCCGGGCCCTGGAGAAGAGAGAGGATTATACCCCCATAAAAAATCTCTGGGTTAGAGATCAGGATCGAGTCATCCAAAATCCGACCCGCCCTTTCATTCAGGACCTGGACAGCCTCCCTTTTGTAGACAGGGAATTGGGGGATCATCAAAAGGTTATCGACAACTGGGGGCTTTCCCAAATCCGCATCATGGCCGGCCGGGGGTGCCCCTTTAACTGTACCTTCTGTTCCAACCACCGGATCAGAAAATTGCAGGAGGGGGGATATGTCCGGTTCCGCAGTGTTGATCATATCATTAACGAGATCAAAGAGCTTCAAAAAAAGTACCGCTTTAATGAGATCCTGTTTGATGATGACATATGCTGGATCGATCGCAACCTGGTCCATGAGTTTGCCGACCGGTATAAAAAAGAAATCGGTCTGCCTTTTATGTTTTCCGGCCGGGTGGAAATTCTGGATCGTGATAAGTTACTTAAACTCAAACAAGCCGGGGCCACCCGAGTGGGGTTTGGAGTGGAACACGGAGACCAAACCTTTCGGCGTACGGTATTAAGAAGAAATATGACCAACAAAAATATCCTGGAGGTCTCGCAGATCGCCAAAGAAGTGGGGCTTCAGGTCAAGACCCTTAACATGGTCGGCCTCCCTGATGAAACATTGGAATTGCATCGGGCCACCATCCGACTCAACCAGCAGATCCAACCCGATGTGGCCCAGGTCAGCATTTTTTATCCCATGCCCGGTACGGATTTATATGATTTATGCTTGGAGAAAAAGTATATCAGGGAAGAATCGGCTTCTCTGAGTGATGAGGATACAATCTATAAAAAAAGCCTTCTGAATATGCCCCAGTTTCCCCCGGATGAAATTGAAAAAGCCATGCGTTGGTTTACTTTCACGGTCTTCTGGCCTTTTTCCAAAATCAAAGCTATCGGCTATTGGGTCCTCTATTCCAAATACGGTGAACCCTTATTAAATTTTATGGGGCACCTTCGCCGGCCGTTGAGAAAACTACTCAAAGGATTGTAATAAAGTCCGATGAATTCTCAGGAACGTCAACTATTGGATGAAGTAAGGGTCAAGTCCCTCTTTGAAGAAGAAGGGGGTTTGGTCAAAAAATATAAGAAGTTTGTAATCGGGGATCAGGGCTGGTGGGCGCTTTTCAAATACGAATTGATAGTCACCCTCTTCGGCTGGATCCCCGGCGCCTTAGGTCTGACCTTGCGATACCTCTTTTTCCCTTTTCTTTTTAAAAAAGTGGGTAAAAAAGTTATTTTTGGGCAGGGCCTGAACGTGCGTTGTCCCCACAAAATATCTATCGGAGATCAGGTCATTTTTGATGATAATGTCTTTTTGGACGCCAAGGGGGCAACCAACACCGGAATTCAGATCGGCAGTAAAATTTATATAGGTCAAAACACCATCATCCAAACCAAGAACGGGGATATCGTTTTAGAAGATGAGGTCAATATCGGCTATCAATGCGTCTTATCTTCCACCAATCTTCTAAAGATCGGAGCCAGGACTTTTATCGGTCCTTTTTGCCTGGTTATGAGCGGCGGAGAACACGACGTCAACTCACCCCATATGGCCGGCCGGTCCCTCCCCCTGGAAATCGGTGAGGACTGCTGGATCGCCGCCAAAGTCACGGTGTTCCAGGATTGTCATATAGGCAATCACTCGGTTATCGGAACCGGCAGCCTGGTGAACAGCCCCATCCCTCCGGACAGTATTGCCGTGGGAACACCAGCCCGGGTCGTAAAAGATCTCCCTAAGAAAGAATGATGGGAAAGAAGTTTGTTTTTGTTAGCTTTTCCTTACTAACCACCGGTATTCTCCTGTATTATGTATTTTCTCAACCCTCAGTTTTTTCCTGGAAGCATCTGATCACCCGGTTCAATCCTTTCTATGCCTATATTTATTTGGCCCTTTATGGGGCTGGGCTTTTTCTCAGGACCTGGCGTTATCAGCTGTTAATTAGATCCTCATCCGGGCTGTCCAGGGTTCCTTTCGGGGAACTGACTCTGGTAACAGCTGTTCGTAATATGCTGGTGGACTTGCTCCCGGCCCGGGTCGGAGGACTTTCCTACCCCTTACTCCTGAATCGGGTTGTCGGAGTGGATTTGTCCCATTGTCTTTCATCGTTTACCTATGGTTTCATTTTTGACTTAATAAGTCTTGGCCCTTTGCTGGGTTTGGCGGTTCTGTGGGACAGTCTGACAAACGCTCCTCGCTATCCCTGGCTCTGGGCCTTGTCCGGATTGATACTGGCCGTCGGCCTTCTGGTATTGTTTTTTCTGGAACCTATGACCAAGCTATTGACCCGTTGGTCGGAAGGATGGAGCCGTCCCTCTCCCCAGCCAAAATACGCTTGGGGAAAAAAATTAACTATTCAACTGAAAGAGATCAACCTTTCTTTTTACAGCCTTCGAAAATCCAAGATATTTTGGCCTCTGTTAGGACTCTCCCTGGTGATTCGGGTGATTAAATATTCGCTCCTTTATTTGATGCTGACAGCGGTTATTGAAGCCCTATTAGATCAGAAGCTTCATTTACCTTTTTTGATGATTATCTTCGGATTAATGGGGTCCGAACTGGCGGCCAGTTTACCGATCAGCGGGCTGGCCGGTATCGGCTTCTATGAAGGTATCCTAGGGGCGACTCTGGCCGGATTGGGAATTCAACCGGCCCAGGGGGTTTCTCTGGCCTTGGCTATGCATGTTCTGACCCAGGTGGTCGACTATAGCCTGGGGTCGGCGGCCCTGGCCTTTCTTTTCTATCTCTGGATGGTTAGAAAAAAGAGGGTTATTGTTTAACGCCTGAAATGGTAAAACAGGAAAACCGGCTGCCTCCTATGATAAGCCACATAAGTTGGCAGAAACCACGGGAAAGGGGACCGGGATAGGGGAACTGGGTTTTGTATTCTTGTGATTGGCTGCCTCCGGAGATCTTGTAAAGTAAATCACTGATCTTTTGCGTGGCCGGATAACCGGTGAAGGTACTCCGGAAATCCTTATATTCATCCAAGGAAAAGGCGTAAAAATAATCCCGGACCCGCAGGGGGGCGAAGGCGCCTTTATATTTGATATTGGCCCTTTTGAACCATTCCAGAACCTCACCGGCGCTGTGAACTTCTTCATAAGGAATCCCAAAGGTATCATAGGCCAGCTGTTCCGTATTCAGACCGTAATACCTTTTATCCAGTTTTTTAAAGGGGCCGGGGAAATATTTCATTCCCAATTTCACCCGTTTATCCGGATCATTGGGGGCTATTTTATTGAGAATCCTTTGGCGGATGGTCACCGGCCAGCGGCCGAAGGTATTGTAAATGCTGATGGTCACGGTTCCCCCCGGTTTGGTCACCCGGACCATTTCCCGGAAGGCCCCCTCGGTGTCCCCGGTGATCATAAAGACCCCATAGGAATAGGCATAATCAAAGCTGTTATCCGGGAAATCCAGTTTCAACACGTCCATTTTTTTGAAGGTGGCATTCTCGACCTTACCTTCTTCTTTCAATTGATTCGCTACAGCCAGAGATCCGTCGGAAAGGTCAATACCCACCGCCTCGGAAGCCTTTCCCTCCATGGCATACCAGATGACATAATTTCCGGTTCCGCAACCGCATTCCAGGGTCCTTTTCCCTTCAAATTCTCGGGGATGAATTCCCAGGACTTTCAACCGCCAACCCATTTCTTCGGCGGTACGGCGGTTTACCGGCCAGGGATGTTTGGAATACATCCCGACATTTTTTTCTTTAATCGCTTGAATCTCTTGTTCTGTCAACATTACAGCCATCCAACACCATCCGACACAAAATTCTTTGGGGGGTTATCCCTTTCAAATACTCTTCTTGTATTTCTTTGGCACGGCTTTATCTAACATCTAAGCGGTTAATGGTCAAGATTTTTTTACTTTTTCAGTTTTATATTGACTAAAAAGGAAATTTATAATAAAAACGGTAAATTTTTATTGTTGCCGGTCAGCAGGCAAAGAAGCCGTATCAAAACTTATTTCAGAGGGGAGAATACCATGAAAAATGGAAAGATCTTTTTTTTATTGTTATGTTTAATCCTGATGGTCGGAATGATCGGCTGCAGCAGCGGCGGGTCCGGCAGCGGCGGCGGCACGCCCGCTCCCACCCCTCAAACACCCACTCAGAAACTGGTAGGAACCTGGAATTTCGTCAGCAGCACCGACGGTTTTATTCTTGGCAAGTTAGTTTTTAATGCTAACGGGACCGGGGACTGGCAAGGAAGCGGATTTTCCAACTGGAGAATAGAGAACGGCGTTTTATTATTTACCTTGGATAGCGGTCCGAATGAGGCCTTTAACCTCACCTTTAACAACGACAACAATATCACCTTGACTAACCATAATGGCGGCGCCTCGTATACCTATTCTCGCTAAGTTGGGAAAGGACTTAACCCTTTTGAAGGGTTAAGTCCTTATTTCTCGTAAGGACCGGTACCTTTCCCCCCCAGGATAATTCTCAACTCCTCCTTACTTAATACTTAAATTGAACAGAGAATTTCAAGGCCCACCGGTTGAGGTTTACACTGTTTTTAATCAAAGCCATAAATCAACACGTGAACAGTACCTTTTCCAAGTTTATTTTTCTTGACTTTACAGATTTTTAATATTAAATTTAAACACTCCTAACTATAGACTCGCAGCAGGCAAGCCTTGCCAAGGCAGGTTGGAGGTTCAGTAAATACCCTCACTAAAAAAAATTCGGAGGATTCAATGAGTAAGAAAACGCTTTACCATTTGAAATTTTCACTACCACTCCTTCTGTTGCTTTTGTTATTAGCCGCTTGTCAATCAAACCAGACCAAATCCAGCGGTGGTTCCAGTTCCGGCACGGCAGATTCAGGTAGTAACCAGCCGGCCCACGGTCAAGCAACCATCAATTTAATGGCAGAGAATGTTTTCAATGGCGACCAACTCAACACAACTTATATGAGCTTTTTAGAGGCTTATTGCAAGGCCGGACCGACTCAGCTTATTATAGCCGATATGGCCCTGGTCCCGGGTCAGTTTTCCCGTTCCATTGCCCCCGCCTCCGTGGGAGTGCAGATGTATGCCCTGGCCTCCACCTATGCCGGGGTATTTGCGACACATTTTGACAATGGGGAACTAGTCTGGTTTTATGAAAACCAGGATTTAATTTACGCCTGGTGGGACCGGTACATTAGCGCGATCCGTACCATAATGCAAAACGCCCCTCAAACCACGGCACTCATCGTTATAAATGATGAACCTGACCTATGCGGGGCAAGACTTGGAAATGCGATCCAGGCTAACCTGGCTTCCGTTGGCAATCGGGTCACCTTAGGGGATGTACTCTGGGACTGGGCGAAAATAAAAAGGAAATAGATAGCTTTAAACAACATCAGATTGGCATTTAATTCGGATTCCATGGTGACCTATGATGACAGAAGAATGTCATCATAGGTCACCATCATCTGCAGACCGATTGGGCGGTCGCATTCCACACCCAAAACCCAACCCTCTTACAAAACCTCTTTCGAAAAAACCGGCCATAGGGAGTCTAACGAATTTCCGCAAAGCCAACCGCATGGTGGTGTCACGCCCCTAAAAGCGGGGCCTGACGGTTTACTTAGGGTTAAACCTCCCCAAAAGCACCTTGAATAAAATAGCGAAGAGATGCCAGTTGCCTCTGATAGGGCTTATTTTAGTCGGGACCTCCCCGCGAGCAGGATATCGGCGGAGGACCGGAATCTCTTTGACCCGGTGCCCGGTCCGTGGAGCACGAACCGATAGATAGGCGATCAATTCATAACCGGAAAATATATCCCGAAAAGGCTGGACTGCCGGGTTGAGTAACAGTTTGCGACTGTAACCGCGAAAACCGTTGGTAGTATCCGTGTATCGAAAGCCCGCGGCCAAATTGCTCAGCGGAACATGAATCCACCTGACCGCCAGGTGGCGCATCCAGGGGGTGTTGATGGCCTGACCACCTGGAACATAGCGGGACCCTTGTATCAAATCATATCCGGCTTCGAGCTCCCGGATAAAATCCGGAATGGCATCCACCCCGTCTTTATGACTCCCGTCTACGGTTATGACCCCCTTGTACCCCTGGAATAAGGCATAGGCATAGCCCATTCGTAACTGGGCACTCAGTTTTCCCGGACCGGTTTTTATCAATAAAGCACGCACCCCTAGGGAGCGCAATAAATCCGGATCCATTGAGCCATCGCTGCTTCCCCCATCAAGGATCAGGACATCGCATTGGAAGCAAATCCCCTTGTCCTTCATTTCCACCAGTTGTCTTTTTATCCGATCACCTTCATTGATCACCGGGATACAAAGGGCGTAAGGGTTGCGGCGGGGTCCCAGCTCGATAATCTCCGCCGTGGGTACCTGCCAGGCCGAATGGAAGCCTGGATCATCTACGGGAAAGTGATCATCCATAACATCTTTGAACTAAGTCAATGGCCTGTTGAACCGAATCAAGATTGGAAGTTCCAAGACCGTTTCGCATCTCCATAGAAACCCAGCCCTGATAGCCGATTTTTTTCAGATGCCTGCCGATCCGGAGGTGTTCGGTGGCCCCTTCACCAATCAGAGCCAGCTGGGGTTCGCTGATGTGGAAATGGGCCAGCACATCCAGGCCTTCTTCCAGGACCTGTTCATAGGGCTCTTTATTGAGGGTCATAATCCCGGCATCCAGATGAAGACCGAATCCCGGGTGCCCCACCCTTTTCACCAGTTCTCGGCCTTCCCGGGCGGTTCGAATAAAATCACAGCCATATTCGGCGGCGTTAGGTTCAATGCAAAATAAGGTATTTTGATTGAAAGCCACCACCCCCAGACGATGGAAAAAATCCACCGCCTCATCCATGATCTGAATCGGGTCCCGTTCTCTCATCAGGCGGTTTTTGGGAGAACCGAAGACAAGAATCCTGGCGCCCAAAAGAGAGGCCAATCGAATGATACCGGAAAGATATTGAAAGGCCTGTTCTCTCCTTTCTACACTTTCGAAGAGGGTCAGCTCAGGATGTCCGAAAAGAAGGGCCTGGAAGGCTACGATATGGATTCCCCGATCCTCCCACCAGCGGCGATAGGCGGCAATACCTTTCGAATCCGCTTCCAAGGGTGAGGGCCAGATTTTTGTCGGGGCGATTTCTACGCCGGTAATATTTTTCTGTTGTAAAAGGGAAGCCAAGGTTTCTTCCTCCGGCAAATCCCAGGCGATATTGGAAATGGAAATTTTCATGAGAAGGATGTTTCCTTCTCGGTTTTAATAAAGGCCCGGATTCGATCAAAGGTTTCCTGTTCCGAGCAAATGTAATCCCCTTTTCCGCCAAAGATATGGGCAAACCGGGTTCGCATGTCATATTGCACCGGGGGCTTTTCGGTCTTGTTGGTAAATTCCATTCCAAAGCAGATCCGGGCCACATCAGCGGCCTTAACCGGTTCGGTAGCGAAATTGATCAAGGGGAGATTCATAGACGACACCTTTTGAAGGTCGGTCCATAGATGCGCTAAATCATAAAATTGAAAAACACTGTCCCGGTCCGTCAAATCCGGCCGGTTATGGTGAAGCAGATCATAAATGAAATTTTTTTTCAATCCCTGGCCGAAAAGTCCCGGCAGGCGAATAATGATTGAATTCTTAAACTGACGCCGTACAAATTCCTCCAAAAAAAACCGGTGACGGCCGTAGGGATCAAGAACATGGGGATCAATGGGGGTCTCTTCATCGACGGCCGGCGGCATCCGGTAGACGTCGACAGTGGAGATCAACACCAAGCAGCCGGCTGAAACCTCCTGGAGGGAGTCCATTAACGATTGAAGATTGGATCGGTCTTTTTCCGGTTCCTGATTGGCTATCCATTTGGCCGCCGGGGCTCCGGCACAGACGAGTAGATCGAAAGATCGGCCGCGGATTTC
>CAZSTT010000008.1:2704-33831 GCA_964609705.1 uncultured Thermodesulfobacteriota bacterium | reverse complement strand
TCCCGGGCCGCCTCATTTTTATAAGACATGACCGGGCTGTCCACTTCATAATCGATAAAATAAAGCGGACGGTCTTTGGTTTCCTCCAGGATTCGTGAGACATATTCCGACAGGATGGCCAGGATCAGGAAAAGGAAAAAAAACATCAGAGTGCTCATGACATTCGTGGTCAGCCAGCCCTCGGCTATTTTTCGTTTGACCAGGGTGATCAAAAAAATATAACCAAAATAGGCCAGATTGATGGAACTGGCCAATAGACCCAGCCAGGCCGCCCAGCGTAAGGGCTTGGCCGAATTGGATAAGATGATGTCCAGGGCATTTCCCATTGATTCAAAAAAGGTTAATTTCCCGCTCGGCCGGGAACAGCGGTATACCCGTTGATAAGGGATATGAATCTGGCGAAACCCAACCAGGGCGGTAAAGTATTTAAAATAGCGGCTTTTATTCTTGATCTGAATCAGAGAATTCACCACCCGCCGGCTGAGGACCCGGAAATAGGAGGCCTGGGGCTGAAGGGTATATCCCAGGATGCGACTGGCCAGCGAATAAAAAACTTTTCTCAGGGTGGATTCCATCCAGGAATCCCGACCTCGGTCCGCCGCTTCGGCAATGACCACGTCATACCCGGAAGCCGCCTGCTGGACCAGCCTGGGGATCAACTCCGGTGGATCGCAAAGGAGATCCATAATAACCACGTAGTCCCCAATGCTGTTATCCAGAGAGGCCGCCAAGGCGATTTCTTTGTTATACGCCTTTGATAAACGAAGCAGCCGGATATTGGGAAATTGTTTTTGCAGGGCCTGGATCTTTTCCGAACTGTCATCCTGGGAGCCGTTATCCACAATCAATAATTCGTAATATTGGAAACTGGCAGAAATCACCTTCGCCGTTTCGGCCACAAAGGCTTCGATAAGGTCTCCGTCGTTGTTGACCACGGTCAAGACTGAAACAAGAATATCTGAATTACGCTCCATTAGAGTAATCCCCCATGAGACCGATCTTTCCCCCCGCTTCGGGCATAGCGCTCCATGCCTTGCAGGGCCTGTAAGACGTCATAAATATTATCTATTTTCCCCCCCAGAATGGTTGTCAAGTTTTCCATTTCAGGATGAGTTCGCAGCAGGATGGGACGACCGTCATCGATCTCATTGCCGGTCAGAACGGTTTTAATCTCAAACATAGAACCCAGATAGCGGGCCTTGGAAAGACAGGGGACATACCGTTGGGCATCTTTCCACATCAGTTGGTAGTTGGAAGGGATAGACGACTTATCCAGATATTCATAGGCCTCTCTAAAGCCCTCTCCGTCCATCCAGCAATCATGAGGCGTATAACGGACATGACTCAGGCTGTGCGCCTTTTCAGGGGGAAAAGGCATGGTTGAAAAAAAAGGCCCGTCCATCACGGTAATGCCGAGATTAATCAGCTCCTCCGGGACTTCCAGCAAGGCTATTTCGGTCACTTCATGCTTCATGGGTAAAAGGGGGAGGCTGGAATGATTCAACAACGTGTTGATATTGGAATAGGTGCAATTAAAAACCGACCGGCTCGACCAGGAAGACCCGTCCCCCAGTTTCAATTCGATCAGACCATCCCTTTGAAGACCAACCCTTTGAACCTGGGTGTTCAGATAAATCTTAACTCCCTTTCGCTGTAATCTTTGATTTAATATTCGGCGCAGTTTCAGGGCATCAAAAGCATACTCGCGAACGCAAAAGACCTCTTCGATCATGGCTTCATTGAACAGACGGCGGATCGATTTAGGAGCCGGTTTGATGGGGGCGCCTATCCGTTCGCAAAATTTTCGAAACTGAAAGGCATTGATCTTGGAAAGATCCCGGGCGATGGCATAAACCTTTTCAAACCGATCCTCAATGCATTCCCGGAAGTCCAGACAAAAACGGGGCAGATTGATCAGGGAACGTAAAGCGGTCAGGAAGCTTCGGGGATAATGATAGCCTCCGTGGACTCTGGCCTGATTTACATAGGAAGCCCGGGTTAAAAGATCGGAACCCTTCTCCAGAAGGGCAACCTCCGGATAATATTCACTCAAGAAAACAGCCAGACAACAGCCATAGAATCCGCCGCCGATGACCACTGCTTCGAAGTACTGATCCGGTTCACTTCCTGTCATGGTTATGTTAGTTGATTTTAATAGAAGGGCTCAAATTAAACCGTCATGTCCCCCTAGGGAGGTGACACCACCAAATGTGAAAATTAGGCCGGAGCAGCGAGTAGCCTCAAACTCTATTTTCGTATTAAATAATCAGTTCCCGTTCATCGTTCAGGGTTTGATGGAAACCGCCAAAGGAAAAAAGACCGGTTAAAAAAAATATTTAATTCCCAGACCGAGGATCCAGGAATCCAGGATAAAGGTCCCTCCATCCCGGCTGATCACCTCCCGTCCTTCATCAAAAGCAAGGGTATAGGTAAAATCCACTTTGGCCCAATGGTAGCGCCAGTCCAGATTGATCGCCCAGTTTTTGGACAGGAAGTAATCCACCCCGATACCCAACAAGGTCCCGATACATTGGCTATCCGTGGCAAAAATACGCCGGTATCCGTAATTTGGATAATCTTCGGGCCTGTTTCCCTGGTTGGTCCAGTCGGCATAGACCTCCTGGCTGGGAAACCCATAATAGTACCAGTCGTTCCTTTTCCAATCCGTTCTGGTGTAACTGATTCCTCCCAGGACATAGGGAACAATCGATTTATGAAAATGGGGCCACCGAAACTGGAAAGTCAGCATCAGGGGTGCCCACTCCACATACCCGTCGGTCCAGCGTCGGTCATGTTCCGGGTAAATATCGAAGGCCCTGTTTAAAGTAGCGGCCCTGAATCTATCATAACTTAACTCAACCGCTCCATATTCCATAAAGCTTACCTGAACCATCGGTTTTATGGGAAGGACACCTTGTTCCTCATCCAACAAGGTAATGTTTCTGAATATTTCTCCCCGGTTTTGTTGCATCCGGAAATAGGTCGAACGGAGACCTATCCCGACTTCCCATTTTTTCCCTTTATCTTCCCTGGGCAGGTCGACCTGGGCATCCGAACCTGGAGTCCCTTTAAGTTTCAAGGGATCCCCGGAGTTTGTTTCTCCCTGACTTAATACCGGAGAGATGAACCAGATTGAAATAATCGATAAAAAAATGATAAACTTACACTTCATGGGTCCCTGCCTGGTATCAGATAAATTAAAAAGTTATGATCACGAAAAAAGTCACAAAAGTCGTTTTCCTCCGGAGCTGGGGGATTAATCCCGCTGAGGGTATTAAATTTCTCGGATCCCAATCCCGGAATAAGTGGTGGATATTTTGCAGGAAAACCAAAGGCCGGTCCAGCCGACTCATTTCCAGCTATTATAACATACTATTATGGATTTTAAGATAATTTTTCGGTTAATACATCGTCACCCCGGCGAAAGCCGGGGTCCAGAGGTTTTCTAACCTGCCGAAGTTCCCGGATTCCGGCCGACCTCCAAAGGGAGTAAAAAATTAAAAGGGTTATCTGACGGCCATTCCGGCTACTGCCAGACCCAATTCCCGTGTATCAGAGGACCCGGGGACAAGTTTTGCCGGAGACCGTTCCTGGTCCACAAAAATTTTAATCAGGATAATTCCCGAAGCGGGAAGGGGTTCAGGAAACTCAGCCTTCAGATCGGTCCAAATGCCTGCAGGAAGATCAAATACTGTTTCCCCGAAGGCAATAAAGGTGGTGCGGTCGATACTGTATTCCAGCTTCAACATTACGCCAACCTGTTTTCCTAACAAAGCATCCCCGCTGAAAACTCTAAGATAAACCTCTCTGTGCCCGGGTTTGGCGGAAAGATAGGCCTCAGCCTTCCGGCTGGTCCATCGAACAGGACCGACTTCCCAATGTTCCAAAAAATACCATCCCGGCCCGAGCTGCCTCCAATCTTCTGCCCCCATGGGCAGAGCTGGTTTAAAATCAGTTTGCTTCAGATAGAGGGTTTTCAGATGACTCCACCGGTCATCAAAACCGTGATGTTTTCGACGCCAATGGATCTGGGGATCAAAAAATTCATATTTTTCCAGAGAGCGCATTTCCCTCCGAGCGGCCCTAAGAAGGGCTTCCTCATCATCGCAGTCTTCCCTTAAAAAACCGTCCCACCCGATAATGACCCCTAAATTTCGAAGATCGGCCGTCGAAAATTCATAATCATTGGCAACCGGGTGTTCGGAAGGTTTCCAGCAAGGGCCGGAGAAAACAAGGCGAAAGGTTCCTCGTTCGGCATCCTTGGCCTCCAGGACTATTCTGACCCTGGTAAACATCCGGTCCGGAAGGAGGCTGAAACGGGTAATCGGCCGGCCGTTCACACTGACCGTCCACCATCCCGGGGCAAGTCTTTCAGGAACCAGATAAACCAGATTGAGAAAAAAGATCTGGGATGAGGCTTTTCCCGCCGGAAAATTCAGCTGGAAGGTTTCGTTCGTCCATCGAAAAGGGACGGTCAGCATCTTGGCTATCCCCTCCATGTCATTCGTGTGAACTTCAACGGGGTATAATCCGGTGGTGTCCCCTAATTCCTCGGGATGAATTAGATGAGTAGCTTGGGGGCGTCTGGCCTCAACCAGCAGGGTAGATCGAAATCGGGGCCATAAACGGTCAATCACCCTAGCCGGAAAAGATTTTGAGAAAGAAGGATCCAGACATTTGGAATAATGGACCTGAACCTCTTCAAATTGATACATTTCCTTATTTTGCCCTTCAAGCATATAAGCCAAATCGGAAGCGGAATATTCCCGCACATGCCTGGCCGAAAGAATGGAACTGAAGGTCTCATCGAACCGGCCTGAAATTTCGGAATGGATGGTCCGGCCCCGGATCATTCGAAGCAAATTTTCCAGCCGGTTAATATTGGGAGTGGAAATCAGGATACGTCCTCCCGGTTTGAGGACCCGGAAGGATTCCCGTAAGAGGCGATAAGGATTATAATGAAGGTGTTCGATGATTTCTGAGACCAGGACTACATCAAAAGACCCATCCGGGAAGGGGAATGGCTCGGACTCTACATCAGCGAGGGCCATAGAGATACCCTGCCGGCCAAGCCGATCTACGATCATCTGTAAGCTTGGGATGCTCTCCGCCCTTCCGGTAAGCCCCTCTACCTTAAAACCCAAATGCTGCGCGGCAACGGTAAGATGGCCCGGAAAGGCCCCCACATCCAAAAGATGTTCTCCCCGGCCCGGACCTAGAATCTTCAGGGTGTCCAGGTAACGGGCGGCATGATAGTCCAGGTAATGTTCTTCCCAGGGGAGCAGAGACTCTCCGGCATAGTCTTTGACAAGGGTTTTAAGTTCGCTGGCGTCCAATGATTTTATCTTTCGCCCTTAGTTTCCCGGGAACTTCCCACTTCAATTCGATCGACCAACAAATCCGCCTTACCCAAAAACTTCACCCGGTATCCCACTTCGCAGCGGAAAGGTACCCCGAAATCCACTCCGATGGCCTGATAGGAATCGGATCTCAGTTCCTTGACCTGAACCAGTCGTTTACCCAGAACCCGCTTTCCCATATCGGCGGCCACTTCCAATAAAGCTACCCTGGTGTCTTGGGGTATTTGAGGAAGTCTTTGGAGTCGAATTGAAAACTCGGCCTTATACTCCCCCTGTTCAAGGGTCCGATACGGTCCATAGCAGAGATAAATCGGGGGATGGAAACCGGCTTTGGCGAACACCGCTTCTTTTCCGGAGGCTAGAGGATCACCGCTGACATAACCGGTCTGCCGGAATAATTCCTCGGCCTCCACCGGTCCCGGCCCGCTATCCTGACCGGCAAAACCAATAATGGCTGTATTGAATTGTAAGCGGACCTTCCCGGAAAAATAAATCCGGAATCCTATCTCCCCTGACTGGAGATTTTCAAATTCCAAAGGGATATCCGTCCAGACCGTTGATCCCTTCATATCCCGGGCATAGATGGTCCTTTGTTTAATAACAGTCTTTCGATCCTTGATTATTTCTATTCGTCCGACTTCCTGCAAAGGATCGGCCACCCCGGTCTTAATGCGAAACCGGGCCTGGTATTTTCCGGAAGGGAACACCCGATTTGCCCCAACAACCAGATATCCCGGCTGATCCCGACCGGGGGAAGCTGAGACCACATTGCCCTCAACTCCCCGGCGAGGAACGAGCCGACCTTGATTTAAATGTTGTTCATTCATCAACAGGTAATAACCGGAAGCCCCGTGATCGAACTCCAATCGTCCGGTTTCTCGGTGCAGATTTTGGGCATAAAAAACAGCCGAAACCGGCGAGGTGATGGTCGCCGTTCCTTTCTCTCCATCCCGCTTCTCCAGGCGGGGGGAGATTAGACTGTTCTCTGCTGGACCTTGCGTTATAAATCTGAAAAGAAAGATATCCCGATCATGGTCAACCAATTTTAAGTTGCCGGAAGCCATTAACCTTTTAAGGGTCAACCGCGGCGGAAAGGGACTGATCTTTTCCGGAAAAATAAAGGGATTGTCATTAAAAGTAATTAAATCAACATTGAGTTCCTTCAATTTTTCTGCCTGGGTCTCCTTTAGTTCCCCAAAATCCAAAGGAAATAAGGGCCAAAAGACCTGCTGAATATAATCACGGACCACTACCGGGGCATATCCGTTTATCATGGGTTTTCGGGTTCTGGTAACCGTATATTCATAGGCTGAAGATTGATGGGAATCCCCCGGCCAGATAGGAAGTTCCAGGACTCTCTTTCCATCGGGTAATCCTTTTTGTATCCGGCTGTAGGCCATATTATCCCCAGGCATAATAGAGATACCCAGGAATTGCCAGGTATGATATTCAGCCGCCATAAAAAAGATAACCAGAACAGGGAACCACTGGCTTAAACGTTTCCATCCCCTTGAGGTCAATCCCTCCCGTACTGCGGAGATGGCCATAGCGGCCAGCAGACAAAGGAAGATCAAGCCGACAAATACAAATCGACTGGGTACCCTGGAATAGCTGAAAAAAGGGAAATAACGGTAAAGAAATTCATATAGGGGAAATGAGATCAATCTGGGGCCAAGAGTAAGCACAACGCCCAGGAAGGCTAAGAGACCGGCCAGGGCCGACAATCCCGGATCTCTGGCATGCCTCCTCAACAGGAGCAGCAAACCGAGAGCGGCCAGTAAAACCAACCCCCAACCGATAAGGATGAATTTTTCCTGATTGATATCCTGCCAGAAAAATAAGTTACCGATCCTTGGAGAGAAAAGAAGAACTTCGGAAAGGGTCCGCCCTTTACCGGCCAGGGATGGCAGGAAAACCTTGGTCCGGATATGTAGCAGGTAGGCAGCGGCCAACGCCAGACCCAAACCTATCCCGACCAGAACAGGGATAATCCTGCGCCGATCGAATGACAGAAGACGATCCCTTTGTTTCCTCCATTGAATCAGGAGGAAGATAATAAACAGGCTTAAACAAAAGACGATCAAGATCAGCCCCAAACGGGGAATAGGCATCTGATATTTAAAAGCATAAACCCAAAGAGGCAGAAAAAAGAAAAAGGCTTTTCCGACCCGATGACGGGCTTCGGGGAAAGAAAGGGTGGTCAACCTTGAAAGGCAGGCGGAAAGATAGAGCCATAACACAACCGTCGATACCATCCCCAACAGGAGTGGTTGGAGCAGGTCCTGGTTTAAAAAAGGATGCTCGTCCCTGATCACGAAACGGATCCACAGGAAAAAGGATATGGATAAACCGCCGATGAAGGCCCCCAAAAATCCCGGCCAAAAGGATCGGGTTACTCCCGCTTGACTTAATGAAACCGGCTGAAAAAGCAGGATACGGCTCGGCAGATATATCCCCAAAGTCAGAGCTGCCAGAAAACTGGTGTGAGGGTCCATGAGGGATAATAAAACCAGGCATAATCCCCCGGCCCACCCATACCACCAACGTCCGGTTATCAAAGTCCGATCAATATAATAAAGACAAAGGGGCAATAAAAAAATGACATAGCCGGGCAATTGGCCTCCGGCAATGTGGCTGACCCTGAAGGGAGTAAAGGTAAATACCAGCCCGGCCATCAAAGAGGCCCAAAAGTCTTTGGTCCAGGACCGGGCCAGGAGAAACATGGCCAATCCACAAAGCATAAAGGAAAGGATAATCAGCCCATTATAAGCTCCCACCGGCCCCAAGAACAAAAGGGTTATATAAAGGATCGAATAGGGGAAATTGGCGTAAACCGTGCTCATGGGCCCTGATGGTCCGTTGAACTCATAGGGATTGGTGAAAAGAGCCGAGTGTCCAAAAAGGTTGTCCGATAAAAGCCAAAACCAGTAATAGGTCTGAAGGTGATCACCGGGCATCAGCGGAACCCGCTCAAAACCCGGTATGGGCCTCACGGTATAGGGGATAGAAGAAAAAAACTCCGGAGCCATAGGCCAGGTGAAAATAATTCCGGTCATCAGGCACAGGGCCAGGCATAGGATTATGGGACGTTTATTCAATGGTTAACTTTTCCTGTTGGATTATAAAACCGGCCCCTTTGGAGCACTTTGAAGCCAAAGAATAGGTTCGACAAACGATGAACGATATTTTCGAAATAAACCGCCATGCCCCAGGGAGCACCACGAATCATGAAAAAGGATTCAAGGGGCCGAGGGGCCAAGGATTCAAGTGAACGACGTGGAATTTAAAACCCTTGAACCCTGGAATCCAAGAATCCTAGAATCCTAGAATCCTATTTTCGAACTAAATACCTTGTTCCCCTTGGATTTTTTTGATAAAGCTATTATGAAATCACATAGATGTCAAGCAAAGAAGGCATTACGAACAAAACCATGGGCCATATTTTCTTTTTCTTAATCATCCTCATCCTTGGCATTGCCATCAGAATTTTTTCGATTCAATATCTCCCTTTTGATTCCGATCAGGCCATTGTGGGCTTAATGGGAAAGCATATTCTAAACGGGGCCTTCCCCTGGCTCTACTACGGCGATTCCTATAGTGGGACTCTGGAACCCCTTTTAGCCTCCTGGTCTTTCCTTTTTTTTGGAATAAGCCGGCAGAGTCTTCATCTGATCCCCTTTATTTTTTCAATCCTGTTCATCGCTTCCATATATCAATTAGGCCGTGAAATCTTCAACCGGAAGATCGCCCTGCTGGCCATGCTTCTGAGCTCCGTTCCTCTTTTCTCCACGGGTCTTTATGCTTCGTTAGCTTACGGCGGATATATCGAGATCCTCTGGCTGGGCAATCTTATTCTATTGATCACCCATCGGTTAGCCCTTCAAAAAGAAAGAATTTCTTTTCTTGTTCTGTTTTTTTTGGGTCTCCTTTGGGGAGTCGCCTGGTGGACCTACCCTATCAGCGCTGTTTATCTGGCCGCCAGCGGCTTTTTTCTTCTGTTTTTCCGGATAGATTTGTTTCGGCAGGGCAAAGTCCTGACGACCATCCCCGGATTTTTCCTGGGAAGTCTACCCTTTTGGATTTGGAACGGATCCAACCGGTTTCCGTTTTTATCCTTTACGTCGTCCCAGGATAATCCCAATTATGCCTACCGACTTGAACGGTTCTTTCAGGAATTTATCGAATTTTTCAATCCCGGCCTGCAACATTATTTTACCCCTGCGGCCGGCCTGCTGGCCGCTTTTTTCCTGGGTAGTCTCCTCCTTTTGCTGGTAACCCATAAAAAACTGAGCCGGCAATTCCCCTCCCGACGGGGACCGGCCCTTCTGCTGCTCTTTTTCCTGATCTTTTCCCTTTTCTATATCGGTTCCCGCTTCAGCGAGCAAAACGCCTCCAGATATCTCCTGCCCTTGTATTCCATTGTCCCCATTTCTCTGGCTTTGATGTCTTATGCTGCCAAGGGGAGCGCCAGATTCGTTGGTCCGATCCTGACGGCACTATTATTGTTGATCCATGCCTATCATCAATTTTCCCTGCAGCGATACTTGCAACAGACGTCGGCCCGTTACCATAAACAATTACAGGTGGAACAAAGGCTGTTCACTTTTCTTCGTCAGAAACAGCAGGCCCAGGCCTATGTCCCGGAATACTGGAGCGCCGCCGAACTGACCTTCAATGCTCTTGAAAAACCGGCCTTCGGACTGCCTTTCCGGGACCGCTATCCCCGGTATACCTTTTTGGCCGACGCCGCTCCAAATCCGGTGTTTGTGCTCGACGGCAAATATCCCGCGAGTTTTGAGGAAATGTTTGGGGCCATGGGAGGGGCCTGTAACAAACAAATTATTTCCCTTTACCCGGGAGTGAAAGGTTATGTGGTTTATTATGATTTCAAACCTCCGGCAGCCCGCTCCCGAGAGATTCTCCCCCTGGACTGGAAAGGTAAAAGCAGCCCCGGTACCGTTCCGGAAGCCGGGGCTTTCGACCGGAATCGGTCTTCTTCCTGGAGTACCTCCCTCCCCCAGCAACCGGGAATGTTCTATCAGATTGACTTAAATAAACCGTATTCCTTGAATCGGTTGGTTTTACTATGCGGAAAGGGAAGGGAATGGGATTTCCCGGCCTATTTTAAGGTTGAGATATCCGGGGATGAAAAAACCTGGAAAGAGATCGTTGCGGTCCAGAACAACTGGGCCTATCTTTTCTGGTCCGGGGGCAGACCCTTTTGGAAATTAAGGGACGGCCGGATGGAAATCAATTTTCCCCCTCAGTCGGCCCGATTCATTAGGGTCACATTAACCCAGGCGGCCTCCCAACCCTGGTCTATCGGGGAAGTATTTGTCTATCAAACGAAAAAGGAAATAGAATCCACCCCCTTCTCCTTTACCGACCTGGTTTCTTTTCTGTCAAAGAAGAAAATTGAATATGTCTATGCCGATATCGGCTTGTCGGCCCGACTTACCGGTTACAGTCGGGGAACCATCAAATGTCCTCAGGAGGAATATGACATTACTCAAGGGGAGGATTATTCCAAGTGGGGGTATAACGGGGCCTTCCCCTATTTCAACCGTCTGAAAAAAAAGGTCGATTTTTCCCTAAGGCCGGCCTTCGTGGTGGCCGAAGAAAATAATTCTTCTTTCCTGTGGGCTATGAACCAATTCAATATCCAATGGGCTGCCAAAACTCTTGGGGATCAAACGGTATATTACAATATGAAATTCAGGGAGACCGCGGAAGAAGGGGCCGGTAAAAGAAAATTCAAAACCTTATATTGGACCGGGACCCATTTATTGGCAGGGGAATCTTGAACGACTTGTTAGTTGGCTCTCATTCGGAAAGTTCCTTTCCGGATGAGAGCCAACTAAATAAAGAATTATTTTTTTCTCTTGATCTCTTGTAGATCTCCTTTTATATTCCTGATAATTCTTAACATATTTTTTATAGGAGATTCATATGAAAGTACTAGTCACCGGTGGTTGCGGTTTTTTGGGATCCCATGTCTGCGAATTTTATCGCCAAAGGGGCTGGGAGGTTAAAGCCTATGACAATATGACCAAGCATGAAATGGACAGGACCGGTTTCGCCGCCGAAGCGGCCAGAAACTTTAATTGGAATTACCTGAAAAAGATCGGGGTTCAACTGGTTAAGGCGGATATTAGGAATTTCGAAGAATTACTGGATCACACCCACGATTGTAACTACCTCATTCATACGGCTGCACAGCCGGCCATGACTATCAGTTGGGAAGATCCGAGGTTAGATATTACGACCAATGTACTGGGAACCTTTAATGTCCTGGAAACGGCCAGAACCCTTAAAATCCCGACAGCCTGTTGCGCCACGGTTCATGTTTATGGAAATAAAATTAACGAGGAACTGGAAGAAGGGGATATTAGATATAAAAGGAAACCGGAAGGAATAGACGAAAACTACCCGACCCTTGGGGGCACCATCACTCCCCTCCACGCCTCAAAAGCGGCCGGGGATATTTATCTACGTGTCTATATTGATACTTACCAGCTTAAAGCCGCCAGTTTCCGGTTAACAGGGATATACGGAACAAGGCAATTTGGCGGAGAAGACCATGGTTGGGTGGCTAATTTTGCGATTCGGAGCATTTTGGGCTGGCCGATAACCATTTTCGGCACCGGGAAACAGGTCAGAGACATTATCTATGCAACCGACGTTTGTGAAGCCTTTGATGCTTTCTTCAAGACGCAAAATCCCGGGATTTATAATATCGGCGGTGGAACCCAAACCGCCATTTCACTCCTGGAATGTATCGGTCTGCTGAAAGACATCAATGGAAAATCGCCTGAAGTCCATATGGCTCCGGATCGACATGGAGACCTGAGATATTTTATTTGTGATATAGCCAAGGCCAAAAAAGATTTATTATGGTCTCCAAAGGTGATGCCGAAAGAAGGCGTCAGTCGATTAATCCAATGGATCAAAGAGAACATTAATGTTTTTAAAAATCAATAATCGAGGGGTCCATGAAAGCACTCATATTAGCCGGAGGAAGAGGCAAGCGGTTGGATGAACGGTCCATTGAAACCAACAAATGCATGATCCCCATTAAAGGTCGGCCGGTCATCGAATACAGCTTGAATTGCGCCGCTGACACGGAGATTGATGAGATCATCCTGGTGGTCGGTTATCGGGCTGAGGAAATAATAAATACCTATGGTACCCGGTATAAGAATAAAAAATTAAAATATGTGATTCAGTGGGAGCGAAAAGGTCTGGTCCATGCCGTAGAATGTGCCCGGGAGGCGATAGCCGGTGATGATTTCCTGCTGTTGCTGGGTGATGAAATATTAGTCAACCCGCGGCATCAGGCCATGATTGATGAGTTCCGGAAGGGCGACCAGTTTATCATTTGCGGGGTGTTGGCGGTTGAAGACAGGGAATTGATTAAGAGGACCTACACCCTCATTCATGATAACAACCAGATCATCTATCGATTGGTGGAAAAACCCCGTCATCCATTTAATAATTTAATGGGTACCGGAGATTGTGTTTTTAGAAACGGCATACTGGATTATATCGAGGTTACCCCCATTCATCACGAGAGGAAAGAAAAAGAACTTCCTGATCTGATTCAATGCGCCATTGATGATGGGAAAACAGTCAAATCCTTTATGATCTGCGATCGATATTCCAATATTAATTCCGAAGATGACATACAGAAGGCGGAAAATATTTTATCAGCCTAACCCGGACCAGCCGGAACCAAGATGTGGACATACGAAACAAGTTAAAAATACCTCAATTGGTCCGGGTCCAAGGCGTGTTTTTTTGATAAATTCTATCCATTTTGCGTAGAATTTTATTCTTTAGTTACTAAGTGATAACATTGATCAACCCTCGCCAAAATCACTTAATTAAAGTTAACGAAAAATCGGGGCTCCGCCATTTTTTTTGTTGGGGAATTTGTTTTATAAGATGACGACGAAGACTAAAATCCAACAAGGATGGTTTAAAGATTTATCCTCGTTTCTCTTCCTGGCTCTCCTGGTCATTCTAAAATTCTGGAACTTCCTTTTTGCTGAAGACAAATTCTATTGGGTCGGAGATTTTATTGATGTTATCTCCATGCGGGATTATTTTTATCATCATTTGCGACAGGGGACGCTCGTCCTTTGGAACAATTATATCGGTGGCGGGATGCCCTATCTGGGCGCCGATTTTGGGGCTTTTTATCCGATAGATCTGATCATGGGAATCCTGTTCCCCCATTACTTTGATCCTTACCGGCTGTCGATCGTTCATGCCTTCCATTTTTGGCTCGGAGGCGTTTTTGCTTTTCTTTACACGCGTCAAATGGGCTTTTCTCGCCCCCCGGCTTTGGTCAGTTCCATCTGTTTTATGTTGGGGGGCTTTTTACTGGGGCGTGCCGGTCAAAAATATTCGATCCAAACCTATATCTGGCTCCCCCTGATCCTTTTCTTTTTAGACCGGGCCTTTCAGCAACGGAAGGTCTTCCCGGCCGTTCTGGCCGGTATTTTCCTGGCCGTCTCCTTTCTGGCCGGTGAAGCCAATTATTTCTATTTTATCCTTTTATTTTTGGCTTGTTATTTCCTTTTCAGGGTTTACGGAAATATCAAGGGAAAATCATGGAAAACTCTGACCGGGGATACGTTTTATTTTATTATTTTGGGGTTGGTTTGCCTTGGGATTTCGGCCATCCAGTTATTACCTTTATTGGCAACAAGTCTCAATACCCATCATGGGTCCCTGCCTTTTGAATGGAAAGCCATGTATCCGTTTCCTCTTCTTAATCTGCCCCATTTCCTGACCCCTGGATATACCCAATGGACCGCAACGGATATTGGGGAACAATACGGGTACATCGGAGTTCTGCCTTTACTGTTTGCTTTTTGGGGGATTTTTAAAATAAAAGATAGCCGGGTCTGGTTTTTCGGACTGGTCGCCATTTTTGCTTTTGTAGCCTCCCTGGGGGATCTCACCCCTCTGTTTAAATTCCTTTTTGATTTCCTGCCCGGACTGAGCCAGTTTCGTATCCCGGCCCGATTTAACAGCCTGATCATTTTTCCTCTGGCCATTCTGGCCGGATTTGGAATGGAGCAGTTTTTGAAGGAGGCAGGTCCGGATGAACGGAACCGGAAGGCAAAATCATTAAAAGGATTCCTTTACATCGTCCTAAGCCTTGGAATTCTGGGTATGATTACTGTGGGGTTTTTCCTTCCCGGGATATTGCAGAACCGATTGTTCTTTGGACCGTGGGACAAGCTGGGGAGAGATTTCTATTGGTTTTTACTGATCTGGGGGGCCTCCACTATTTTAGTGTCGGTCTGGAATCGAAACAGCTCAAAGGGCTGGTTAAAAATGGTTTTTGTTTTTTTGATCAGCGCCGACTTGCTTTTCATAGCCCGGATCGATGGAGGTTATACTAAAAAAGATCCCATCGCCCTTCCTCCTCAAGCCCAGGAGATGATCAAGGAAATCAAGAAAGACCGTTCCCTTTTCAGGATTGACAATACCGAAAAATGGTTGACGCCTCTCTCAACCCTGGTTTGTTATCAACAGGGCCTTTCCATTTATGACCTGGAAAGCCTTTTAGGCTATCTTAATACCGTCGTTCCCAATGAATATTTAGAGATTCTTTTTCGGATAGGGAAAAACCCGTTACTCCTCGATCTTCTGAACGTCAAATATTATATCGGAACAAAACCCCGTATTTATAGTGGACTTCAGGAAGTAAAGATCGGGGAAGCATCGGAACATAAGGATTATTACCTGAACTACCCGATAAAAATATCCGATCTGGCCTTAACTACGAATTTGGCGAATGCCCTTTCCATCCCCCAAGGAGGGACGGTTGCCAGGATTACCCTTAAGAAAAATGACGGGTCGTCGCAAGACCTGCCCATGCGGGCCGGCCTTGAAACCTCGGAATGGGCCATTGACAAACCGGGGTTAAATTGTTTGCATAAAAAGGCTCAGGTGGCCGAATCCTGGAAGGTCCCCGGTGAGGGTTATCAAGGGCATTCTTTTGTCTTTAAGGTCCATTTCCCCAATCCTATAACTATATCTAAGCTCGGTTTTGAATATCTCAGTGATCAAGGTTCGTTATCCATTAAGAAAATAGTCATCAACGGGCTGGAAATAGAAGGGATACTGGAGGAAATACTAAAAGACCGGTTTCAGTTAGCGGCTCGGAATATTTATAAAAATAACTTTTATCTGCCAAGAGTATTTATGATCGCCCGGGCCAGGGCGATCGTTGAAGAAAAAGAATTGTTGCACCAGTTGGACCAGCTTGACCCCAGAGAATATCTTTTACTGTCTCATGGGCCGCCGGGATATCATGAACCCCAAACCCCAGCCTTTTCAACCCAGGAGGCTGAAGTCATTCAATACTCTCCGGGTAAAATTAGAATCGTCACCAGTGCCCAAACGGATAAATTTTTAGTCCTGAGCGATACCTACAGCCCATACTGGAAAGCCGTGATCGATCACCAGCCTTCGCCCATCCTAAAGGTCAATTACGGTTTAAGAGGGCTTTATGTCCCCAAGGGAAAACACCAGGTCGAGTTTTCTTTTCATTTCTACCCCTTTTATGTTGGGCTGGTTATCACCCTTGTCAGCCTTTTGGGGGTATTATTATTTTCTTTTATATCTATCAGGAGAAATCCAAAAAGGTTGGATTATAAAGAATGATATATTGGAAAAAAGCCGTCACCCTAGGTTGACATCCCTTAGGGAACGATATCCCATAAAATTCCTGGATTCCGTTGTTCGTCGGAATGGCGAAAATAGGTTTGGGTGCCTTTTTACGAATCCATTAAAAATGACGAGCATGCGAAAATTTAAACCCATTGTCGTCCCCACGATTTTAATTCTCCTGGAAATCCTTCATTTTCTGGTTCGATGGATGTTGCTCAATTCCCCATTCTTTTCCGAGCTGGATTATGATGAAGGGGTTATTGGATTGATGGCCCTCCATATATTGCGAGGGGAACCTCAATTAATGTTATGGGGGCTTCCCCGGATGGGGGGTCTTGAGGCCTACTTGGCCAGTTTTATTTTTTATTTAATTGGACCTTCAACCTTTGGGCTTCAGCTTACCCTGATCATAGTTTCCAGTGTAATTCTCCTGGTCATTTACGGACTCGGCAAAAAAGTAGGGGGTGAACCTGTGGGGTTCATCGCCGCAGGTTATTGGGCCCTACCACCGATCTTTCTTTCTTTTACCGGTAATTATGCCGGCGGAGGCCACCTGGAGGCGGTTTTGGCCGGCGCCTTAATCCTCTATGGGATCTCCTCCTTTGAATCCATCTCCGCTACCCGCCAGGTGAACGTCCTTTTCTTTCTGGTCGGAGTTATTTCAGGGGTAGGATGGTGGTCCAGTCTTCTAATCATGCCTTTTTTACTGGTAGTTGTTATTGGAATGATAGGAACCCGTCCCCGTTTGGTTTTCTCACCCCTGCCCTGGCTGGGAGCCGCCGGATTTATTCTGGGTTCCCTTCCTTTCTGGACCTGGAATGTTTTTCATGACTTCAACACCTTACATCATCTCGGGGGAAACGGCCTCTTTTCGATCTTTCATCAGCTGCCCATTGTTGTTACCGTCACTATCTCGACTTTGATTGGAACCTTTTGGGATGGACAGGGCGTATCCTCAATCCCTAAGGCCTTGACCCTATTCATGTTGATCGTTTTCTATATCCCGGTTCTCCTGATTATCCTGTCCACTCTTTTCCAATGGCTCTGGAGACTGAGGTTTAAGAAAGCCCCTTTTCAAAAACCCATGGATTTTGTGGTCCTGGCTTTCCTGGCCTATTTCTTTATCCGTGCCTCAGGCCCTCCGGACGATCTCGGCCTTACGCGCTATACCATGGCCTTATTTGTGGCCTTATCGATACTGGTCGCCTTTGGGGTAGATAGAATATTTCGTTTCAAGAAGGCGTTAGGGGTGGGACTTCTTTTCGGTCTCTTGGGTTTCAATCTGCTGACCAGTTTCCTGTATATAGAACAGAATAAGGATCATCCCGTTCGCCCGGTGGATGACCTTATAAGATCCTTCAACGCTTTGGGTCTTCAATATTGCTACGGCGACAGCCGGATTTCCCAGGTGATCACCTTCGAAAGCCAGGAAAAAATTATCTGTGCCGACTACTATGGATGGCGCAATTATGATTATTTGAAAATAGCGGACCGGGCCCCCGCCCAGGCCCTGGCCATCGTGACCCATCGCAAGTTGGGAAATCCTTATCCGGAAGCTATGGAGTCTTCCCTGCAATTACTGGGTGCCGCCTATGAAAAAAAAGAAGTCGGCGAATATGTCTTTTTTTACCATTTTAATAAACCCGTCTATGATCTTCGATCAATACCGGCCAGAGAATGGAAGGTCACAGCCAGCCAGGAACCTGAACAATGTTCTCTGGCAAAAGACCGGGACATCCTGACCGCCTGGCGGATTCCCAAAAAGGCCGGGGAGTGGCTGCAAATCGATTTGGGCCGGTTGAAACGAATCGGGCAGCTTTCCTTGCTCTCCGGGCCGGTGGAATCCGGTCTGCCCTACCAATTCAAGCTGGAAATCTCCGGGGATGGGAGGGATTGGGAAAATATTCGGGAAGTCAAAGATTATGTTCCCGGACTTTATTGGTATAACGATCATCCTCGACTGGATAAAAATCTCCGTCTTCAATTTGTTTTCCCCCCCCGGGAAGGGCGATACCTCCGGATTACCAATCTGAGTAATGTGGAAAATCCTAACGATCCCTGGGCCATTGCCGAGCTCTTTGTTTATGAGACGGGTTTGGGTATCCATCCAATTCCAGAACAGGCACTAAAAAATCTGGTTCAAGCCGGCAAAAACCTAAACCATTGGATGGATGACCCTACCGGCCCACAGCCTTCCCCGCTGGGAATATCTCTGCAGTTCAGAAAAAAAAGAATAGATTGGCAAGCGCTGATCCAATCGGCTTCCAGGGCTATTCAAGAGGCCCCGGATTGGGAAGAGGCCCATCAGCTTTTAGGACAGGCCTTGATGCTTGGGGATTTTGGGAATAGCGACCAGGTATCCCTTCAAAAGTCCTTTAAAAATAAAAATCCACAAACCCTGTTTTCTGATCGAGATTTTTCCTTGATTCCACCAACCAAGTGGAAAGTACATTCAAACGTCAACAACCGGGAGGCCCGATCGGCTGTGGACGGGAATCCCTTTACCCGCTGGACAAGTCTCAAAAGCCAGGAACCGGGCATTTTTTTTCAATTGGATCTTGGAGATAGTGTTTTGGTCCATGGGTTTTCTCTTTTTTTAAGCCAATCCATAAACGATTTTCCTCGTACTCTCAAGATCCTCTCTTCCTCTGACGGGGAAAATTGGCAGGAGGTTCAGGCCACTCTTAATGCCGAATATGCCTTTGACCAAAACCAGATATTCAAAAAAGTGACTTATCGATTCAACCCGATCCGAAACCGTTATCTGAAATTGGTTCAGAATGGCAGAGACCCCATCTTTTGGTGGTCCATTTATGAATTGGAAATCTTCAACGGAACATGATAATTGGGGAATCGGATTTGGAATTCTGAAATGATTAGTCTTATAAAATCTGTACGGTTCTACCTGGTTCTTATTCTATTAACCGATCTGGGCTTATTGTGGCCTCCTCTTCGGTTTATGGCTTCCCTGATACTCATCGGTTTTTTGCCGGGTTATTTCATTGTAGAAAGACTGGCCCTATGGAAGAACCCTCTATTTGCGACCATAGGCTCCCTGGGAATAAGTTTTCTCATTTCTCCTCTGATTGTTCTGCCGGGTTGTTTTCTTTTTCAGCAGGTTAATGCCTGGATCATCGTCCTCTCACTCAATTCGTTTCTATTGGGAATGATCTGCCTGCTGAGAGGGAGGGAGCGCATTCATTACCCGGAGAAGGATCATAGCCCCTGGCTGCCCCTGATGATGGTGTTTATTTGCCTGTGGATTTTCATTTACTTGGACATCACCGGATTGGGGCCTTATTGCAGCGACTGGACTTATCTTTTCGGCATTGTAAAAGAACTGTCCCGAAACATGCCGCCCCACGATCCGGAAGCCTCAATTTTGCCCTTAAGGTACCAATGGGTTTTCTGGTTTTTTTATGCCCTCCTGCATCGATTGAGTGGACTTTCTGTCTGGAAGGTACTGGAATGGGGTTCGGTCTACTCAAGTTTCATCTTTATGGGGGTGGTTTATATGCTCCTTTATCAGGCCACCAAAAACCGTGTAACCGGACTGTGGGGTATCCTTCTGTTTGCCATAGGACGCCATTCCGAATGGATTATACAGGGCCTTTTCGGCCACGGATGGCGTCCTGGTTATGTTACCCATATGTCCTATGAATACATTCAAGCGATTACCGGTTATTCCTTGTTGTGGGGTTGGTATACCCTTCCCGGTCTGCTTCCTCCTTTACTTTCTTTCTTCTTTTTAATTCGTTACCTCCAGGAAAATCGAAAAACGGACTTATGGTTTTCCCTGGGGGCCTGTTCGATCAGTCCTTTTTTTCATCCCGTTTATTATTTTGGATTCCTGGGCGGATTTTCCATTCTCCTAATAGTGCTTTTCGTAAAGAAAGAATTCAAACCCTGGCTATTATTATATTACCTCACGTTTCTTCCCTTTTTTCTGACTTTCTACCTGTATTTTCATCCCAACTTACCCGAAGATCCCTTGTACCGCTTCTTTTTTGAAAAAAAGGCGCTGATAAAACTTTTTTGGTTTTACATTTTTTTTGACGGGATGGCCATCCCCTTGGGTGTTCTGGCTGTCATAGTTTCTCCGGCAGCACGAAAGTGGTTTCTCCCCTTTGCCTTGCTCTTTGCTTTTCTATGTCTTTTTGGAGCGGGACTGGTTAATCATGCAGCCCATTTAGCCCTTCAAAACAGCCTATACTTGACTCTTCTAAGCGCCATCGGTCTTGGGTATCTAATGAAATTCAACCGCTGGACTCGAACAGCTATTTATGCCCTTGTTTTGTTCATTATCTTCCCTCCTTACCTCCACGAAATTTCCAGTCGAATTCAAACCGGGTGGGAAGAAATCGTCCAGCCGGAACAAATGGCGGCCGGTTATTTCATACGGGCCCATACCGACCCGAACAGTTCTTTTGTCATTTTGCCGGAATCGGAATATTCGATAAAGACCATCGAGGGTGTCGGAGAACGGAAATTAATGATGGGTTTGTCATGGCACCTGGACCGGTATGAATCCAAAGCTTCCATCAACAAATGGGATCAGGAAATCAAGGCCTTCTTCTTGACCGCCAATCCCCAGGGGCAATATGATTTTTTAAAAAAATATAAGATTGATTATATCTTTTTAGGCCCGGAAGAGCTCGATTACTTAAAAGAACACCATATCGACATGAATTCCTTTAAAAATTCATTTACTTCGGTTTATAAAAATCCGGGCATTGAAATTTTAAAACAGATCACAGGCCAGACCCGTAACTAGTTCTCATCCGGAAATTCGAATTTCCGAATGAGAACTAACTAATTTTTCTTGGGACCCAATGGCTCTCTCTCTGAAATCACACACCTTTTATTGGCTGCTTATTTTATCAGCCAATATCGGCTTGTTGATTCCCCCCCTGCGATTCGCGGCTTCATTGCTGCTGATTAGTTTTTTGCCCGGATATTTGCTGGTCGAAAGAATGTCCCTTTGGAAGAATCCTTTGTTTGCCGCCATCGGGTCCATAGGTTGCAGCTTTTTACTCTCCCCGGTAATTACCTTGCCGGGATGCATTCTCTTTCAAAAGGTTAATGCGGCCATTATCGCCCTATCCCTCGATTTGTTTCTATTGGGAATGCTTTTCTCCTTTAAAAACCGGAAACGCATTGCATATCAGGAGAAAAATCACAGCCCCCTTCTGGCTCCTTTGCTGATTCTTATTTGCAGTTGGGTTTTCATATATTTGGACATCGCCAAATTAGGTCCATACGCGGAAGACTGGGCTTATCTTTTCGGGATTTTCAAAGAGCTTTCCAGAAACATGCCCCCCCAAGATCCGGAAGCCTCTTTTTTGCTCTTAAAGTACCCCTGGGGTTTCTACTTTTTTTATGCCCTTATCCATCGTTTGGGAGGAATATCGGCTTGGAATACATTGGAGTTTGTCCCGGTATTATTAAGTTTTGTTTATTTGGGAATGGTTTATATGATTCTCTTCCAGGCCACTCGAATGCGGACCGCGGGATTATGGGCCATCGTTTTTTTAACCATTGGAAGGCAAACGGAATGGGTTTGGAGGGGATTGCAGGGACTGGGTTGGCATCCCGGCTGGAATAACGACCTGGCCTGGTCGGAGTTGCAGACGTTTACCGGCTATTCCCTGCTTTGGGCTTGGTATCTCCCCGCAAGCGTTATCCCTCCACTTATAACCCTATTTTTCTTAATCCGCTATCAGCAGGAACAACAAAAAAAAGATTATTGGGTTTCCCTCGGGGCTTGTTCCATCAGCTGTTTTTTCCATCCGGCTTATTATCTTGGTTTTTTAATCGGTTTTTCCTGCTGGCTTTTTTTTCAATGGTTGAGAAAACGGTTTGATCCCTGGTTATTTCTGTTCTTTTTTGCCTTTATACCCTACTTCTTAACTTTTTATCTCTATTTCCGGCCGAGTCCTCCGGCCGATCCCTTCTTTCAGTTTTTTCACGATAAAACCAGCCTTATCCATTCACTACGGGAATATTGGGGAAATAACGGTATTGCCATTCCCTTCGCCGTTTGGGCCCTATTGATTTCTCGTGAAGCCCGTATTTGGTTATTTCCTTTTGCCGGACCCTTTGTATTTCTTTCCACTTTCGGACAGAGCGGAATTAACCCTCTGTCCCATTTTGTATTTCCGGGTGTCCTTTACCTTTCCATGCTCAGCGCCGTTGGATTGGAGGCTTTAAAAAAAATCCCCTGGGTAATTCGCCTATTGATTTATGGGATGGTTTTGGTGATTATCACCCTGCCCTTTTTCTTTCAAGTCTCTCATCGTTTAGAGATCGGGTGGGAAGGAGCGGCAGATTCAGAGGAAAAAGCAGCCGGAGTGTTTATTCGCTCGAATACCGTTGAAAACAGCACCTTTGTTACCTTCCCCAATTCAAGATATTCAACTACCTGTGTTGAGGGTCTTGGAGAACGGAAAGTAGTATTTGGGTGGTTTTTCCATCTGAACCGTTACGAAACGGTCGATTTTCTAAATAAGCGGGCGGCGGAGGTCTACTATTTTTATTTGACCTCTGATATCCAGACCAGGAAAAATTTTATCCGAAGATATCGGGCCGACTATGTTTTTTTGGGTCCGGATGAAATAAACTTTATGCGGGAACACAAGACGGACATCAAAAGGTTTACAAAAGACTACCAAACAGTTTATAAAAGCGAAAACATCGAAATATTAAAGGTGGATGAGGGTAAACCATAAATGAGGATTCATTTTTTTAAAAAAAGGAACCCCTGGATTATTTGGGCCATAGCTATTCCTGTCGCCTTCTGGTTTCTTTCCGAGACTCTCCCCCTTTTGGCCTCCGGGTTGAACCAAAAAGGCTACCAGCGTGTTAAAAAGAATCCTTTAGAGGCTTCAGGTATTTTGACGCTTAGGACCAGGGATTCCGTTCATCGGAAATCCGTCAAAAACATAATACTCCCCTTAACCAGAAAATCCGATCCTCGTTTTGATCACGATCGATTCGACCTGAGAATAATCGGCCTGCTGGAAGTGGAGAAGCCGGGATTTTATGGGATCGGAACCGAATCGGACGACGGCTCCTGGATCTGGATTGACGGGGAAAAGATACTGGACAACGGGGGCCTTCATTCCCGTCAGAAAAAAATGGATCTTATCCATGTGCAAAAGGGGCTTCATTTGATTGAATTAAAATTTGAAAATCTTATGGGAGAGGCCTACTTAGACGCCTTTTGGGTCCCCCCCGACCAAGCTCCCCGTCCGATCCCCCTTCATCCACACCCCTGGGGCAGGGTCGCCTCCAACCTCAATGGATCAGCCCCCCTTTTTTTCAAGATGGCCCAGTACTGGGTTTTCTTCTTGATCCCTTTACTGTTATATAAAATTTTGTTTCCCACCGGTCCCGATGGCGGGGAAACCCCTACGTCCCCTAAGAGAGGAAAACCGGGCTGGTAATGCAAATCGTACGCTCCCATTATTTATCGGATGGTAAAATGTTCAACGACGGGCGGACGGTTGATATCATCCGGGTTGAAAGGGAGGAGGATTTTGATCTTTTATTAAATAATATTATCAGGTCAAACTATTACGACAACGCCTATTTCAACCATCACATCGATTATCAGGAAGGTCAGGTCAAGTTTGATGCCTTTTATCTGGCTTCCATTATCAGGTCTATTAAACCGAAATCCGTGCTGGAATTGGGTTGCGGAAGAGGAGACGTTCTCTTTCTCCTAGGTGCTGATAAAAAGATAAAAATCAGGGGAATCGAATTCAGCCGGGATGTACTGGAAAACAGCTGGCCCTCCCTGGAAGGAAAGTTGGATTATGGGGACGTTCTCGAAGTTTGCAAGGGATATGAGTCCCGCAAACATACTTTTGATACTTATTGTGCCTTTGATTTTTGGGAACACCTCCTTCCCAGAAAACTTCATGACTATATCGATTCTCTGGTTGCCCTGGCCGAGAAAGACGCCCTGTTTTTTTTTACTATTCCCGCTTTTGGCGCCGACAAGGTTTTCGGCGAAATTTTTCCCCTCGAATTGGAAGAAAATCGCGAGAAATTCAACCTGCGGCTGCCCTTTGATTACCTGAATGCCGAGTCCACGAACCCGCCTATCCCGGCTCAGGGCCACCTGATCTGGGCCCATAGCGACTGGTGGCAAAAACAATTTGAACGGCACGGTCTGGTAAGGGTTGAAAGGCTTGAACAACTGGTTCACCAATATTTTGACGAGCACCTTTTTTATGCCAGAAAGAGTTTTTATATTTTTCACCTGGATACACCTCAAGCCCGACGCCGAGTGACCCGGCTTTTGAGTCCCGGCCTGACCTCATTTAAAAAATGGAAGATCTTTGTTGAGCAACAGGAACTTATCGGGTTCTTTGAAGAAAAACAGGAGAGGCCTTTTATTGATCACAGTAAGCTCAAATCGACGATCAATCACGCCGAATTTCAAATGATCCTGGATATTAAGGAACAGATCGAACGGCGGATCTGGAAATCTCCGGAGCACAAAAAAACTGGCTCTTGGATTCGGCCCTTTTTGTCCCGCCTGGAGCATTGGGCTTATCAATACTTCGACCACTACCTGGCAAGACAGAAAAAACGACATTATCGGTTTGATTGAAAGATATAAACTAGTAAGGGACGGTTGGTAAGGGGTAACTCATAGGGGACAGCGGATTGACAATCCGTTAAGGGTAATATATAAAACCTGGACGGAGGATTGATCCTTATGCTCAAACGAGAGGATTTCCTGGTTGTCATTCCGGCCTACAACGAAGAAGAAACCATCGGCGAGGTGATCCGAAGAACCCTGCCGTTGGCCGATATCTGCGTCGTCAATGACGCCAGCACCGACAACACCGAATCCATTATCCGGTCTTTCGACCCGGTGATCTGCATCACCCACGAGAAGAATACCCACATTCCCCGGGCCACCTTGGACGGTATGCGATATGCCCTGGAACGCGGAGTCTCCTTCGTTGTCACTATGGATGCCGGTCTCACCCATAAGCCCGAGGAGCTTCCCCTTTTCCTGGACTTTCCGGATTGTGATCTGGTCATCGGGGTCAGGACAAAAACGGAGAACGTCCCTTTTTACCGACGTCTCATCAGCCGAACGGCCACCTTCTTGATGAACCTGGCCATCCGGCCCGTGGGAAGCCAACTCCCAGGACCACGACTGCGGGATGCTACGTCGGGATACAGGAGATTTTCGCGCCGTGCGGTAGAGCTTCTTTTAAACCGGGAAATGAAGGCCAAGGCCTTTGACTTCCATACGGAGTCCCTGGCGCTGATCGCCAGGAACGGCCTTTCCATCGGCGAAGTCCCCATCTCCTATGAGTTCTCGAAGAGCTCTTTCAACTCCAAAGTTTTCAGGATGGGTATCCAAATGTATCTGGACCTTATCATTACCCGAAGAAAATAAATTCCCTTGGTCCTCAGCACCATACAACCCAACCCCATTCAACTAGTGATGAAATTACTAAAGAGATCCCCGGGCAGAAATCCTCATATAAAAGAACTGTTTATTTTGCTCTTGATAGCCTGGACCTTCCTGGCGATTCTTTTTTTATATTCCTTTAAATTCAACAAGAATATCACTGGTTTTATGGTCATCGGAGACTATTTCCAGGCCCGTCACCTCTGGACGGAAAAAACCCTGGTTCATCAGGGCAGTGTCGGTTACGACGGCCAATATTACTATTATATCGCCCATGATCCCTTTATCCAGGGGCAGTCCTATGATCATATCGATTTCCCGGCCTATCGCTACCAACGAATCATTTATCCCCTGGTCGTCTGGCTGGCGGCCTTTGGTCATTCCCCTCTGATTCCCTGGATGATGGTGGCGGTGAATCTCCTCGGAATCTTATTAGGCACCTGGTTTATTATTCTGATACTCAAACATTTCGGACGCAGCCCCTGGTATAGCCTCTTTTATCCCGCCTCCTGGGGGTTTTTGCTTTGCCTTTTGCGAAGCCTGCCGGAACCTTTGGCGATCACTTTTGCGGTCATGGCCGTTTATTTTTATCTTAAAGGAAAAACCGCTCGGCAGGTGATTTCTCTTTCCCTGGCAGGTCTCACCCAGGAAACTGCCTTACTGGTCAGTATGGGGTTCCTTTTTTACGCTTTGGGGAGGAAGGAGTTTCGGCGATCCCTCTATCTTCTTTCCCCTTTTGTGGCCTACCTTTCATGGCAACTCTATCTCTATGCTCATTTTAGGATCTTTTCCTTCCTCGGTGGAACCCAGAATTTCGGACTTCCCTTCCAAGGAATCTTGGAGAAATTTATTCTGTTAGGCCAAGGCAACCCCTCTTATGAAAAAATTTCAGAACTCTTATATCTGATTTTGATTACCATCCTTATTATCTCGGCTCTTTACAATATCTATAAAGACTACAACCCCCTAACGCTCATCTTCCTGGGATATGCCTTGATGACCACCCTTTTGAACCATCTAATCTGGGTTGAGCCCTGGTCTTATGCCCGAGCCACTCTGGGTTTACTGGTTTTCAACCTTTTAATCTTTACAAAATATGGAAGAAAGCTTAATATATTGCCTATGTCCTTAATTCCTGTGATCTTTTTGCTTTCGTTGCTCTCTATGGAACTTCTATAATCTCTTTTATTCCATTAGGACCACTTTGGTGAATCCCTCGAAAATACGGCGAGTCAATCTTCTTCTCCGGACCTCCCCCCTCCGGACCGGCGAGGAGCGACCTGGAACCCGGGAGAGACGACCGGATAAGCCTTCCGGCCTTTATCGGGATGACCGAACTTGGAATTTTTCGGAAAAATCTTATTTATTAATCCTTATCGTTTTATTGATTTTCCAAATGGTCGGCTGTTCCTCCTCCTCCAACACCGATCCCTCGGAACCCCGATGGGCCAAAAAATATCTGGTCGGAGCCTATTATTACCTCTGGTATCCGGGAAACTGGCGAGAGGGATATATCAATGGCCGTTTGCTCCCCCAGCAATTGCCGGCCCTGGGGCAGTACGATTCTTCGGATCTAAAAACCATTGAACAGCATATCGCCTGGTCCTCTCAATTCGGCATAGATTTCTGGGCCGTCAGTTGGTGGCCGGACCATCCTGAGTTAAATAAGATTATTCAGGAAAAAATCCTTAGCGCCAATAACATCAAGGATATTAAGTTTTGCATTTTTTATGAAACCTCCGGCCTGGGACTTAAAGATGATCGAATTGAGCTAACCTCTGACAAGGCCAAAAAAATACTATTAGACTTCAAATACCTGGCCCAAACCTATTTTTCCCATCCTTCTTATCTGAAAATTAAAGGACGTCCGGTAGCTATCATTTATTTAACCAGGACCTTTACCGGAAACTACCCTGATGCCATCAAAAATCTTCGAAAAGGTCTCCAGGAGATCGGGTTCGATCCCTTCCTTATCGGAGATGAAATCTTTTGGTATGTCATGCGTCCCCATCCTCTCCCCCCTTCCCCCCGCCCGGAAACCAACCGCATCAAAATGTTTGACGGAATTACCGCCTACAATATGTATAACTGGGCCAAACCTCAGCAAATGGGTTACGGAAGTCAAAGTACCTTCCTCGCGGATGTTCATAAGCTGTATCGGGAATATCAAAAAGCGATCAGCGGCAAGGGACACCTGATACCCGCAACCATCCCGGGTTACAATGACAGAGGGGTCCGCCTTTCGGAAAATCACCCGGTGATTCCCCGTCAGTTTGCCTCAGGAGCTGAAGAGGGATCTTTCTTTACCGAAGCCCTCCAGCGTACGGTATTACCTTTTGTGGACTCGGAGATTCCTGTAACCCTGATCACTTCCTTTAATGAATGGAATGAAGGAACTCAGATTGAACCGACCTATGCCACCAACGTCACCCATCAGGATCATAGCCCCGACAAAACCGAGTATACCCAGGGATATGCCTACCAGGGATATGGGGAGCGATATCTTTCCATCATCCAGAAAACCTTCGTGGCCATCGGCGGACAGGTGATGGAGGATCCGGAAGGAAAGCCTCTCCCCGGGGTTGACCTGAAGGTCTTTCAAAAAGGAACCCTGCTCGCAACCGCCCGGAGTGACAGTCGGGGATTTTTCAACCTGTCCCGTTTGAATCTCCCCCCGGGGGTCTATGAAGTCCGGGTATTTTCACCCGGATATCAAGAGACCGGCGAAAAGGTTCAAGTCGATGGAAATAAAACAAATCTTCTTAATTTTAGGTTAAAAAAAGACCGGTCATGAGCCATCTCTTTTGGGATCAATCCCCCGGGGTAATTGAGAATCTTCAATGAAGACCAGCGAAGGAATAAGGACGAGCCTAACATTCCGGACCCCCGGTTTGATCCCGGGGTCGATTGCCGGCCTGATGCTCGGACTTTTGACCCAATTATACTACCTGCGGTTTATAACCTGGGAATTGCCTTACTGGCGTATTATCGGAGGCGGGTTGGGGGGGGTTCTGCTTGGGTTTCTCCTGACTCTGGGCCTTGGCAAGGGATTTTCCCGGCTAAGAATACTGCCCCGGGAACAGCCGCTTCGATCCCCGGGATGGGCACTTTTACTGACTGCTTTGATCGGCTGGCCGTTTTGGGATTTTCTGGCGGAAAAAGAGCTGTTATGGATTCTTTTGAGTTTATGGGTTGTTTTCACACTCTTGATGAAATTTTTTTTCCGTTGGAAGGACCAAGCTCCGGCTCAAGAATTGGAATCTCGCTGGATGATAGGATTGCTGATCGGGGTATTGATGCTCGGTCTGTTTTTTCGGTTCAGCGGATTGACCCATGGATTGCCGGATTATATCGTCCATTTGGACACCCCCAAACAACTAATTCTGATCCCCGATTTCGTCGATGGGAACTTGGATCCTCCTGGCCGGTATCCGGTTGGACATATCTATTTGTATTCCGGGATCATCAAACTCTGGCGGTCGGTAACCGGCATCAGCAGTCCCCTTCCTGAACTTACCCATGAGACCATGGCCCAGTTTGTCCCTTATATTATTACTGTTCGAGCTTTGCAAAGTCTCCTCTCCGCCGCCATTCCTTTTTTTGTTTTTTTAATCGGCCGAAAGCTTTGGGACCCCTGGACCGGATTAGTTGCCGCCTTTCTGGTAGCCTGCGATCCGGTGCACCTTACCTATTCCCGGCAGGAGATGGGAGAGGTTCCCCAAACTTTTTGGGTAATGGTCAGCCTTTTTTTCGCCACCCGTATCTTTTTAAACAATAAACTTCGGGACTGTCTGCTGGCGGGGGGTTTTGCCGGCCTGGCCACGGCCACCAAAATGTATGGCGGTTATATCATTCTGGCTGCCTTTGCCGCTGTCCTGTTCTCTCCCTCTCGTACTTTCAGAAAGACAGGGCTTATTCTTTTTGGTTTAATGGCGGGGATTATCCTGGGTTCTCCTTACCTCTGGGTCGATCCGGCCGGTTGGTGGTCCAATGTCGTTTTAGAAACCATCGATGAATTTTCTGTCAGGGCCCCGGGGTGGAACTGGAACCGATTGAACTACGCTCAAACAGGAATAGTCTATTTATGGCAGGGATTGACCCACCGGTTTCACCTGCCCTGGATCGTTTCCAGTCTTTTGGGGATCGGATTTCTTTTCGGACGCCACCAAAAAAAGGACCTGTTTTTCTTAATCCCCCTGTTTACATCCCTGTTGCTTATCGGTTTTTCTCTGACCTATCTTAGAGAATGGGACTTTGTCAACCTTACCCCTTACCTGGCTATGGCCACAGCCGCCTTATCCGTTGCCTTATGGATGCGATGGAAAAATTTCCCGGCATATCGCACTCTGATTTTAACTTGTTTGCCGGCCTTTCTCGCTTTCCAAGGGTCCATCGCCTTTTCAGATGCTGTCATTGCCCGTTTCCCGGACACACGTCAATTGGCTCGACAGTGGGCCCTTCGGCATGTGGAGACCGGTTCTCGCTTGCACTATGACGCTAAAATAAGCGGCGCCACCTGGATACCCACCCAAGCCGGTTTTAAGTTGACGGGAACTGCTTTGGAGACGTTATTGAATAACAAGATCCTTCCCGACTTATCCGCGAACCAGACCGCCGTTGTGGAACGGATCTGGTGGGATCCACCGCTTAGCCAAAACCATCTTAATCCCCTTCAGGTTATTGATCTCAGAAATTCGTTTTGGGAAAATCCGGAAATTTCATTTTTCCGCCCCCCATCGTTCCAATCCCTGCCGGATGTAATTCTCCCTCACAACCGAGTCCGTTCTCCTGAGCCGGCTTTTTTAACTACCTCCTGGTCTCAACGTCAACCCCTGGACCTGCTTTCCGATTCAGAGCGGTTGAGGGATCAATATATTTTCAACACCGGAACTCTAAACCGGATGGGATATATTTTGTTAGGCCATGGTGAGGGGAGCATTGCTTTTGGCCCGTCCTTAGGATTCCCGGCCAATAATAAAAATGGAACCCTCGATGCCGGTTTTATTAATCCCCTTAGGAGAATTATTCCCCTTTTCCCCAGGACCCATAAGATCTCCTTAGTTCCCAAATCGGGAATCCAGTCTTTATGGTTGGGACTTTATCCGGATCCCAAGGTTTCGGCTCCTTTGCTCCTCCGATATGAGGCCTGGCCTCTATTAGAAAGGATCCTCCAGCCGGGAACAGCCGACTTGGATATCTCAGGGGAACTTTATTTGTTTTATGCCGCCGCCTTATCGGCTCAAGGGAAAAAGGAAGACGCCGGAGCGGTCCTCAACCGCCTCCGGCAGCATCGACCGGACTTCCTTTCCCAATATCAAACGCTGGCTGCCGGTCTGGAGCAAAACCAGGACAGCCTCTTAAAGCAAATGTCCCGGGCCACCCCAGCAGACCTTAGCCGGGAAAATGTGTATTGGCCCGATCGGTCGGGCGAATTGGGAGAACTGGATCGGTTATGGTCCAAACCCGCTCAATTATCCGAACCCAGCCTTTTCCATCTTTGGCTCCCTCATACCTTTCTCCCGGGATTCCTAAACGCCACGATACAATTCACCCGGGAAGGAAAAACCGGTTCAGATACCACCCGATTAATCGTTATGGCCGTTCAATCAAAATATTTCTTAAAAGAGATTGCCCGGACA
>CAZSTT010000008.1:0-2604 GCA_964609705.1 uncultured Thermodesulfobacteriota bacterium | reverse complement strand
CCCCTCATGGACTCTGATCAGGCCGTGAACGGATTGATGGCCCGACATATCCTGAAGGGGGCCTTACCTCAGCTTTACTACGGCCAGGATTATTGCGGGAGCATTCAAACCTATTTCATTTCCACTATCTTTTTCCTGTTCGGCGTTTCACGTTTTACCCTGGACTTATCCATCTTCTTCGAATCCCTCTTTTTTATCTTATTGATCTATTATCTGGCCAAACTGATTTTTGACCAATCAACGGCTCTCCTTTCGGCTCTATTTTCAGCCTTGGGATCTTATTTCCTCATCTTTCATTCGGTTTTGGCTCGCTCGGCTTATCTTGAAATACCGATCATCGGGGTGGTGCTTTTTATTTTCACTTTCAAGATTCTTTCAAGTATTGAGAGAAAAGGCAGGTATTTTTTCGGCTTAGGCTTATTCTGCGGCCTGGGGATATGGACCCATTATCTGATCGTCTTTTATTTCCCGGCGATTTTTCTGCTTTTATTCATTCAAGACAAGTGGTTCTGGCTCAGGCGGACCCTTCCTTGTTTTCTGTTGGGTCTGATATTCGGTGGTCTCCCCCTTTGGGTCCATAACATATACCATCCGTTGATTTCCTGGCATTACTTGTGGGAAGGAGCGGGCGGCGGCGAACCTTTCCTATCTTCCCTGGTCGATTATTTTTCTAATCGGCTCCCTGAACTGCTGGGGGTTATTAATAACGAAACCCAAAAGTACAACATCCCCTTTTTCTCTTTCCTGATCTATCTGGTCCTCGGGGGATGTTTATTTTCCCTCTTTCTGATCAGGGGCAAGAGCCTGTTTAATCTTTTAAAATTCAGGATTGATCACAACCCGGGGTTGGACCTTTTACTCCTCTTTTTCCTCTTTTTTCCGTTCATATTCGCCCTTAGCGGATTTGATTCAGCCCATACCAGTCGATATTTACAACCATTATTTTCAGTGTTGCCCATCCTGTTTGCTGTTTTCACGCAACGAATATACCGGTCTTCGGTGGTCTTGGCTTTACTGTTTGTTATACTGACCCTTTTCTCCAACCTATATGGACTGATCCCCAGGGTTCCTTTTTTCGATAAAAATCAATGGAAACAATTTCAAGCCAACAAAAAAAATGATCAGGATTTATTTAAATTTTTACAGGACAAAAAAATCCGGCGTCTTTACTGTCATGACTATTGGGTTTCAGCCAGACTGACCTTCGATTCCCAAGAAGAGATCATCTTTGCCTCACCGGTTCATGATCGTTATCCCCCGCACACAGAATCGGTTGACCGAGACCCGGGGGCGGCTTTCCTTTTCCCGGGAGACAATAAAGATTTTGAAACTACTTTAATAAATATCGGGGGGGCCTTTCAGAAAAGCCAGGTCTCGGGATATAGTATTTATCATACCTTCACGCCTCCCCCTTTACGGTTTGTAGAACTTAGCCCGACGAATTTGAAGGCAACAGCCGATTCGCCATTGGAGGGAACCAGGAATATTTTCGACAGGGACCTGGCCACCCGTTGGTCATCCAATACGACTCAAAAACCAGGCCTTGTTCTTCAAGTGGATTTAGGTGAAACAGTTTCCGATCTGGGCCGGATCACCCTTTTGTCCGGAAACCCGGAGGATGGTCCCCGCGGTCTTCGGCTGGAGATCTCCCAGGATGGCCAAAAGTGGCAAACAGTCCGTGAAACCGCAGGATTATGGAGCGACCTTTTCTGGTCCGGTCCCCACCCTTTTTATCGTCCTGGCCTCGGCCGGGTCGATATCACCTTTCCCCCCCAATCGGGACGTTTTTTAAGATTTACGCAACTCGGGAGCGACCCAACCTATTATTGGTCCGTAGCCGAATGCTTTATTTATCAGACTCACCCCATTATCTCCAAAACCCCTAGAGATTTGACCCATTTAATATCCTATTTAAAGCGGTTTGAAGTCTCCAATATTTTTGCTACCCCTTGGATCCAGTCCCTGTTTCCCCCTGACTGGCGGGACAAACAAAGAGGTTTAGCCCTTCCAAAAGAAAAAGGGGGTCTGGTTAAAATAATTTCAAATCCGGTTTTTGTGACTGAAAATGAAGAAGCTTCGACTTTGAGCCATTTTTTAAAAAATAACTTAAAGCTACCTTATCAAGAACAGGAAATCAGCGGCCATAGGGTTTATTCTTTTTATCCGCCTTTCGACCGGTATCGTCCGGTTTCCTCAACCCCTTGGCATTTCCATTCCAACTACAACCCTCAAAAGGCCCACTGGGCCGCCGATGGGAAGTTATCCACCCGATGGACCACCGGTCGGCCGCAAATACCCGGAGCCTATTTTCAAATCGATTTAGGAAAATTGGAAAAGGTCGCCCGAATTCGGATGTTGCCAGGAGACTCCGCCAACGATTTTCCCCGCGGATTTTCAATTCATCATTCGGCGGATGGTCAAACCTGGACCTTATTGAACTCAACCATGAGTCCGGTTTCACTCTACTGGACCGGTGAAACCCTTTTGAAAGACAGCCAGGATCTGGATTTCATTTTCCCCCCTACCCCCATGCGCTATCTTCAAATTGTTAACACCGGAAAAGAGGAGGTGTATTTTTGGTCCATTCATGAATTAGAGATTTTC
>CAZSTT010000007.1:13140-45021 GCA_964609705.1 uncultured Thermodesulfobacteriota bacterium | reverse complement strand
TATAGGCCGGTCGGAATCCTTTTTCTAACGATTCTGACTTCCGGCTCCTGAATTCCCTGATGGTCTCCCTGTTAAACCGTCAGGCCACGCTTTGGGGGCGTGGCACCACGATCCGCTCGATCCGCTCGGCTTTGCCGAGCTCCCATAGAGGCTTCCCTTTGGAAGCCGAATCGTCGAGCTTAAGAAGAGGCTTCCATTTGGAAGCCGGGACATGAAAATAGACCGGGTCAACGAGATGCCTCGAAATCTATTTTTGTGTTAAAGTCCCCTTTAAAAAGCTTCTTACTTCCCATCCCTCTTTTTTTAATTCAAAGGCCACCGCCCCTTCCTGGTCGGTACGGAATAAGAGTACCCCCCGTTCCAGATACCGCCGGATCACCTCCGGGTGGGGAAGGGGAAAACGGGAAGAAGCCCTCCCGGAAATAACCGCATAACGAGGGTGGACCGCTTCAATAAAAGGGATCGTACTGGAGGTCCGGCTTCCATGATGCGGGACCAGGAGGATGGAGCTTCTTAAAGAATGATTTCCGCCCAAAAGATGTTTTTCCGTCTCGGCTTCGATATCTGCCGGTAAAAGGACCTGTTGATTTTGATAAGTTAAGCGAAAAACCAGGGAACTATTATTCTGATTATGCCATATTAAGGCCTGGGGTTCCTCTTGGGGTTTTATTTCCCCTGAGGCCTGCAGAACCTCAACCCGAACATTGGAGAAGGACCGAAACCAGCCCGGAGCGGGGTAAATGACCGGGATGGTCTTTTGTCGGATTAATTCTTCAAACCGCCGGAAGGGTTCGGAGTCCGCTCCCTGACCATTGGTCCAGATCTCCTTCACCTTGAATTTAGAAAGGATATAAGGCAATCCATTTAAATGATCGGGATGGGGGTGAGTGAGGGCCACGACATCCAGCCCGGTGATTTTTTTCATCCAAAGAAAAGGGGCGACCACCCGCTCACCCAGATCGAATTCGGGATTAAAGGAACCTCCACCGTCGATTAGCATCTTGGGACCTCGGGGAAACTCTATCAGTGTGGAACTCCCATGCCCGACATCCAGGAAGGTCACTCGAAAGGAGGGAGAAAGGAAATCCCGGATCTGGGGGGAGAAGAAAAATAGGATCATCCCCAAAGAGGAAAGGGAAATCCACCAGACCGGCCTGGGTATTTTTCTCCAGTTGAAGGCCAGGCCCAGGGTCAGATAAAAAAAAACGATCTCTCCATATCCCGGCCTGGGGAGGATCATAAAAGCCAAGGGTAAGTCGGCAAAGAACCGAGTCAGGCTGACTGTCCAGCGAATAAAAAGCGCCATGAGCCAGAAGAGACCGGAATCAAGCGAGGCGGAAAGGGGAGCGGCCATAAGGGCCAGGAGACCAAGAGGGGTGACTAGGACGCCGGTCAAAGGGACCAGGACCAGATTGCTGAACAGGCCAACCAGGGAAACTTGATGAAACCACCAGACGACCAAGGGAACGGTAGCCAATTGACAAACCAGGGAGACACAAAAAGTGGTCCAAAGATAAAAAAGAAAACGACGAACAGTCGAGGGTTTTTTCGTTTTCCAAAGAGCGATTGGACTCCAGATCCGGGGAAGTAAATACCCGATAGCCCAAACGGAAAGAAAAGATAATTGAAAGGAGGGCAGAAACAGGGAATCCGGAGAAACCAGTAACAGGACCAGGGCAGCCAGGGCCAGGGTGTTCAGGAGATCGGATTTTTTTTGCAGTAGGAGGGCCAGAATGACCATACCGACCATAAAAAGGGCCCGGGCCGCCGAGGGACTCATTCCCGCCAGCAGGGCATATCCCAGGACTGGAAAAAAAGAACCGATCAAGGCCCATTGGCGAACATTTATCAACAACAGGATCCTTTCCGAAAGACTGAGCAGGAAGCGGAATAAAAAGAAAGCCAGTCCACCCACCAGACTCAGATTCAAACCGGAAAAGGCCAGCAGGTGGGATACCCCGGCCTGGCCGAAGGTCTCCTTTAGTTCCCTGGGAATTTTGTTTTGGTCGGCGGTTAGAATGGCCTGGGCCAGTCCGTTATAAGGAGGTGAGATCCTGGAATCAATCAGGTCCGAAACCCGGCCTCTGAGAATGGAAAGACGTTTTAGAGGCCAGAACCTTTGGCCGGGGCCGCTTAAAACCAGCAGTTCGGGATTTTCCAAAAAACCGGATACCCTGATCCCTTTCCTGGCCATCCTTTTTTCAAAATTAAACCCTCCTGGATTGTGATAGCCCTCGATTAACCGCAGACGGCAGACAAAGCGAACCGGGTCACCCGGTCCGAACCCCGTAACTATCCCCTTGGCTCCTAACAGGATAACCCCCTGAGCGGGCCGGTCCTGTCCCTGATCCGAATAAGAGGTCAATCGAAGGGTAAAACGGGTTTTGTCCGGATAGTTGACCGGTTCTTCCACAATGACTCCGGACAGGTGCTGCAGTTCATGATTGACCAGGAAAGACGGGACCGGTGGGGTTGTGGCCTGAGGAGAAAGAAAAGTAACCAGGCTGAGACCGGTTATTATAAAAAAGGCGCCCCCGGTCCAAACAGCGGAAGAGGGGAAGAAAAGAATGATAGCCGGAAAGGCCAACAGGAGAGAAAACAGCCCCCAGGGTGGAATCGGCAGGTTTGAATCAAAGACTTGTGTCCCCAATATCAGTCCGGTCATCAGGGCCAGGACTAAGGGGATGCAGGGACGGGTGATTAATTGAGTGAAGGGGAATTTGCCCATTTTAAGATTTGGGTTTCGGCTTTCACCGGCTAGATGAGATGAGGGCTTCTAAAAGATTTTATTGAGATAATACCATTTAAAACCTTCAGAAGTAAAGCATACTTAGCTGATCAGGGAATGTTAATCTCTCCAGAGATTAGGGATAAAAAATAATAAACTTGACCTTTCTTTAAATTGTACATACAATTTGTTTTATGGAAATCTCATTTGACCCGGCTAAGAATGGCTGGAATAATCGGAAACGAGGTTTGTCTTTTGAGCGTGCGGCAGAATTTGATTTTGAAACCGCGATTTATTCCCTGGATAGGAGACACGAATACGGCGAAGACCGTATTGTAGCCTTGGGGTATCTGGACGGTCGACTTCACGTTATATGCTTTGTAGAGACTGAACCCGGCATTCGAGTAATCAGTTTCCTTAGGGCCAACTTCAGAGAGGTAAAAAAATATGAAAAACAAAAAACCATTGACTAATAAAGAGGGTGAAGTTCGAGAACTGACGACCGAGGATTTTAAACATTTTCGTCCGGCAGCAGAGGCACTATCTCCTGACTTACAGGCTAAACTTGCCATCCGCAAGCGGGGTCCCCAAAAGGCACCGACCAAACAGCGCATTACCATCCGGCTTTCCCAAGAGGTAGTGGAACAATTCCGGGCCACAGGGGAAGGCTGGCAGGCCCGTGTGGATTCCGCCTTACGTGATTGGCTGAAAATGCATTCCCCCGCCTGATATTACTTTAAGAAAATTTAAATGAAAAGGTTTGATTCGAGTCCCAGTCCCAGTCTTGTTTGCCGATAACCCAACTTGTTGTTAGCGCCCGCAAAATATTTCTTTTATTTCAATTCATTAATGTGTATGATAATGCTATTTTATACACATCGGAGGCTGGAAATGCGAACGAATGTAGTCGTTGATGATGACCTGATGGAATCCGCCCTCAAGTTATCCGGTCTTAAAACAAAAAAAGATGCCATAGAAGAAGGGTTGAAACTGCTGGTGCAAGTAAAACGCCAGAGAGAAATCAAGCGTTTTCGAGGAAAACTCAAATGGACCGGCAATCTTGAGGCGATGAGGACTGACCAATGATCCTGGTTGATTCATCCGTCTGGATCGACTACTTCAACGGCAACAAAACCCCTCAGACGGACTGGCTGGATTCTTCTCTCGGAAATACCCCTCTCATTATGGGTGATCTTATACTGACGGAAGTCCTACAGGGATTTGAGAGTGATAAAGACTTCAAGACGGCAAGAGATCTTCTTTTAAGTATCCCCTTTAGGCCGATGGGAGGACAGGATTTAGCTTTGGAAAGCGCCATGAATTATCGGTTGTTGCGAAAAAAAGGGGTAACCGTGAGGAAGACTATCGATGTTATTATTGGGACTTTCTGTATCCACTATCAGCTATCCCTGTTGCATGACGACAAGGATTTTACCCCGATGGTTAAATTCTTAGGTTTGAGTATAATTGAGGTATAACGAATCAAATTAGAGGAACGAGAGCAAGCGAATCGGGAAAAAGTCTTACCGAGAAATAGCTGGGTTGAAATTGAGGGTTTTCATTGGGTCTCTTTAATCCTCTCAATCCGCGCTCCCAAGGGAAGAAGCTTTTTCTCCAGGGTCTCATAACCTCGATCCAGATGATAAACCCGGGAGATCTCCGTGATGCCATCCGCGGCCAGCCCGGCTAGGACCAGAGAAGCACTGGCCCGCAGGTCGGTGGCCATAACCGGGGCCCCGAGGAGTTTGGAAACCCCTTTGACCACGGCTTGATTGCCGGAGACCTGGATATCAGCCCCCATGCGCCGTAATTCGCTGACATGCATATACCGGTTTTCAAAAATCGTTTCTTTAATCAGGCTGGTTCCCTGACCCAGGGACATGAGGGCCATGAATTGAGCCTGCATATCCGTAGGAAATCCGGGGTAGGGGCGAGTGGTCAGGGAGACACTTTTTATCTTCTGGGGCCCGCGAACGGTCAGTCCTGATTTTTTCTGGGAAAACTCCAGGCCGGCCTCCCGTAATTTAACCATGACCGTTTCCAGACACGAACCGTCATACCCAACCAGAGTGATCTCCCCTTTGGTAATGCCGGCAGCCACCATGTAGGTGGCGGCTTCAATGCGGTCGGCCATGACCCGATAGGGCGTCGGATGAAGATGGGAAACACCCCGGATGGTGATGACATCGCTTCCGGCCCCTTCAATCCTGGCCCCCATGGCCGTTAAAAAATTGGCCAGGTCCACTACTTCGGGTTCCTTGGCGGCATTTCCGATAATTGTTTTCCCTTTGGCCAGACAGGCGGCCATCATCAGATTTTCCGTTCCGGTTACCGTGGGAATATCAAAGACAATTTCAGCCCCCTGCAATTGGCGGGCTTTGGCTTCCACATAGCCATGTTTGAGGTCGATCCGGGCCCCCATCAACTCCAGACCGGCCAAATGCAGGTTGATGGGTCTGGCCCCGATGGCACATCCTCCGGGTAGGGATACCCGGGCCCGGCCGAAGCGGGCCACCAGGGGACCGAGGACCAGGATGGACGCCCTCATGGTCTTGACCAGATCGTAAGGGGCCTCGAATCGATCAATCTTTGAACCATTGAGGCGCAGAGTCGCTTCCGGGCCTTCTTCAAGGGCGACCCCCAGAAATGATAACAGTTTTTTTTCGGTCTGGATATCCCTCAAGGCCGGAAGATTGGAAAGGGTGACCCAGCCGTCGGTTAAAAGTGCGGCTGACATGATGGGTAAGGCGGCGTTTTTGGCCCCGGAAAGGACCACTTTCCCTTTTAAAGGAATTCCACCCTGGATGCGAATTTTATCCATGATAGCAGGCTTTCAAAACCCGATCCTTACCGGCGTGATCCCGGAGGACGGTTATGGGATTAAAATGATATTCCCGGGCCAGGTTCAGGACCCGGGAGCCCTGGGTTTCCCCGATTTCCAAAATTATCCAGCCCCCCGGCTTAAGCTGTTTGACCGTCTGCTTAAAGATGAGCCGAATAGCCTCCAGTCCGTCCCGGCCGCCGGCAAGGGCCTTTAACGGTTCAAACCTCCGGACCGTGGTTGGAAGTTGAAGAAACTCTTTATCCGAAACATAAGGGGGGTTGGAAACCAGTAGGTCGATCCACCTCGATTGGGAGGAAAAAGGCCTTAGCCAGTCTCCCTGGACAAAATGAATGGTTTTTCCCATTCCATGGAGGCCGGCATTTTTTTGGGCGGTTCTCAGCGCCCCCCGGGAGATATCCGTGGCGATGAGTCTTGTGGTCAACGGATGAATCAGGGATTTGGAAAGAGCGATGGAAACGGCCCCGGAGCCCGTCCCCAGTTCAATAACAGTTATTGTCCCGGCCCGGTTGGAAAGGATTCCCAAGGTCTGTTCTACCAGCAGTTCCGTTTCCGGCCGGGGGATCAGTACCTCCGGGCCGACTTCAAAAGTCAAAGACCAGAATTCCTTTTGGCCGACCAGATAAGCCACCGGTTCATGTTCGGCCCTTCGAAGGACTTTTTCCTGGAAAACAAGTCCTTCCTTTTTATCCAGGGACCGATCGCGGTGGAGGATCAATCCCGGACGCTCCAGGCCTAGGACCGATCCAAGCAACAATTCCGCGCTTAGACGGGGATCAGGCAGACCCTGATCCTGCAGGAAGGACCCGGCCCAGGCCAGGGCCTGTTGGACGGTACAGGGTATAGGGTGTAAGGTGTCCGGCATAGGTTTTTCCTCAAACCTCAAACCTTGAACCTTCTCTACGGTTTATTAATTATTCCCGGCTTTGAGTTGTTCGGCTTGATAATGGGTGGTCAGGGGATCGATGACTTCAGCGAGATTCCCTTCCATGATCGTATCCAAATGATACAGGGTCAGACCGATTCGGTGATCGGTCAGCCGGTTCTGGGGAAAATTATAGGTTCGGATGCGTTCACTTCGATCACCGCTGCCGACCTGACTTTTTCGATCCTCGGATATTTTATCCTGCTGTTCCTTAATTTTGAGGTCCAGCAATCGGGCCCTCAAGACTTTTAAGGCCTTGGCCTTGTTTTTATGCTGGGATTTTTCGTCCTGGCAAGAGACCACCAGACCGGTCGGCAGGTGCGTGACGCGAATGGCCGAATCGGTGGTGTTGACGCTTTGGCCGCCAGGTCCGGAAGAACGGAAAACATCCACCCGGATTTCTTCGGGGTCAATGACGATATCCACTTCCTCGGCCTCGGGGAGCACGGCCACCGTGACCGCGGAGGTATGGAGTCGGCCCTGCGCTTCCGTAGCCGGTACCCGCTGAACCCGGTGGACGCCGCTTTCATATTTGAGTTTGCTGTAGGCCCCTTTGCCTTCGATGAGGGCTATGATTTCCTTATAGCCTCCCATACCGGTGGGATGCTCGCTCATGATTTCCACTTTCCAGCCCATCATCTCCACCAGTTTGGAGTACATGCGAAATAGATCGGCGGCAAACAGGGCCGCCTCTTCCCCTCCGGTGCCGGCCCGAATCTCGAGGAAGGTATTCTTCTCATCGGTAGGGTCCTTAGGCAAAAGGAGCAGCCGGATCTCTTCTTCGATCCGGGAAAGCTGTTCTTTCAGGCTTTCAATCTCGCTTTTGGCCAATTCCCGCATTTGGGGATCGGGATCCTCCAGGAGTTCTTTGTTTTCTGATTCTTGATCGGAAAGGGATTTATAGCGGCGATACTTGGCCATTAAAGGCGCCAGCCCGGAATGCTCTTTGGCCAGCTTTTGATAAGCCGTGGGATTTTTGTGGACTTCGGAGTCGCTGAGGGACTCCTCCAATTTCAGAAAACGGTTCTCCACTTCTTCCAGTTTTGTAAACAGCATAATCGAGCTTAAACTACCTTTGGTTCGGAAAGCTGCCCTTCAAGAATTAAAACCCGGTTTAGGGCGGACAAGGCTACTTCAATTTGGTCTTCGGTGGGCTCCTGGGTGGTCAATCGTTGAATCCACAATCCGGGAAGGATCAAGACGCGTATCCAGGGAAGATGGGTTTTTTTGCCGGAATATTTTATGGCCTCATAAGCCAGTCCGGTAATGGGGATCATTAACAGGATCTTGAAGCCGACATAGACCACATTCCGGGACCAGGAACTCAAAGCCGACATTTTGGGTAAAAAAGGAAACAGGATGGAGAAAAAAAGAATACTGATGACCAGGACCAGCAAGATAAAAGAGGTTCCGCAACGGGGATGCAGCGTGGAATGCCCCTTGGCATTTTCCACGGTCAATTCCTGACCGGCTTCATAGGTGAAAATCGATTTATGTTCCGCTCCGTGGTATTGAAAAACCCGTCGAATATCCTTGAAACGGGAAATGATCCAGATATAAGCGACAAAGAAAAAAACCTTGATACAGCCATCCAGGAGGTGAAAAGAAAAAGAATCGACCCCGAACTGCAGTGGAGACAATCCGCCCAGATAGGCACTGATCCAATGGGGCAGGGCCACAAACAACCCCATCCCCAGCAGGATGGCCAGAGACAAGGTGCCCAATAGAGCCCCCCAACCGATCTCTTTGGTCCCCTCTTCTTCCGTCATGGCCTGGTTGGCCGAAAAATTTAAGGCCTGGATACCCTGAATCATGGTTTCCATCAGAATCAAAGTTCCCCTTAATCCCGGCCACTTGAGAAAAGGAAAACGATCGGACCAGGGGTGGAGGATATCCTCCTTGGTCACCATTTCCCCGTTAGGCCGTCGGACGACAACGGCCAGGGATTTGGGGGCCTTCATCATTACCCCTTCAATAACAGCCTGACCTCCTACTGGAATCAAACCTGGGTTCCCTCTGCCGGCGCGGCTTTTTTATTGAGAATATGGGCGTATTTCTTCTGGAAACGTTCAATCCTTCCGGCGGAATCCATAATTTTTTGTTTCCCGGTGAAAAAGGGATGGCACTGGGAACAAATTTCCACCCGGATATCTTTCCGGGTAGAGCCGGTCGGTATTTCATTTCCGCAGGCACAGCGGATGGTCGTTTGATGGTAGGCTGGATGAATTTTTTCTTTCATAACATGGGCTCCTTATTTATTCATTAAGCTTAAAAAATCAGCATTATCCTTGGTCCCCTCCATTTTTTCCAGTAGAAACTCCATACTGTCCACCACAGTCAGGGGGGCCAACAGCTTTCTTAAAATCCAAACCTTATTCAGCTCGTCGGTATTTAACAATAACTCCTCTTTGCGGGTTCCGGAGCGGTTGATGTCTATGGCCGGAAATATCCTTTTGTCGCTCAGCTTGCGATCCAGATGGATCTCCATATTACCGGTACCCTTAAATTCTTCGAAGATCACTTCATCCATCCTGCTGCCGGTGTCCACCAGGGCGGTGGCAATGATGGTCAGACTGCCCCCCTCTTCAATATTTCGGGCGGCCCCGAAAAACCGTTTGGGACGATGAAGGGCATTGGAGTCCACTCCACCGGAGAGGATCTTGCCGCTGGGGGGGACTACGGTATTATAAGCCCTGGCCAAACGGGTGATGCTGTCCAGGAGGATGACCACGTCCCTCTTGTGTTCCACCAGCCGCTTAGCTTTCTCAATGACCATTTCGGCCACCTGGATATGACGCTGGGCCGGTTCGTCAAAGGTCGAGCTGATGACCTCGGCTTTGACTGATCGTTGCATGTCGGTGACTTCCTCCGGGCGCTCGTCAATAAGCAGGACGATTAAAATGATATCTTTAAAATTTCGAGAGATGCTGTTGGCGATGTTTTGGAGCAGCATGGTCTTGCCGGTCCGGGGAGGGGAGACGATCAGCCCTCGCTGTCCCTTGCCGATGGGGGTTAATAAATCCATAACCCGAATGGAATAATTGGTGGGGTCATCGGTCTCCAACTGAATCCGTTCGTTGGGATACAGGGGGGTCAAGTTGTCGAATAAAATTTTATCCCTGGAGACTTCCGGATCTTCAAAATTGACCGACTCCACTTTAAGAAGGGCAAAGTATCGTTCGTTATCCTTGGGAGACCTGATCTGTCCGGAGGTGGTATCGCCGGTTCGCAAATTAAATCTTCGAATTTGAGAGGGAGAGACATAAATATCATCCGGTCCGGGGAGATAGTTGTAATCCGGAGCCCTTAAAAAACCAAATCCATCCGGCAGGATTTCCAAAACCCCTTCTCCATAAATGAGACCGTTTTTTTCCGTCTGGGCTTGGAGCAGGGCGAAAATAAGTTCCTGCTTCCTCATCCCACTGGCCCCTTCGACATTGAATTCTTTGCCCATCTGGGTCAGTTCACTGATCTTTTTTTGCTTAAGTTCGGCTAAATTCATAGTATCCTCAACGTATATCCTCTATTAATAACTTTTAGGAAGGTCTTTTGGAGAACAGGCCTTTTTATCATCGGCAGATAAACGGCTCATAAACTAAACGATTATGACTGACTAAAAAAATTCCCTTTATTGATCTTATGAGATTGCAATGAGAAATGATGATGATTTAGGAATCTGTTGGTTTCTTCTCGGATTTATACCCTTGCCTGGCAGGAATTGGTACTTTCTTGGGGCACCATGATCTCCTTTAATTCGAAAATAGGATCGAGGTTACCCTTGAGCCCCCCTATTTTCATAGTCCCTGGTGTCGGGCCACCAACAGCGTGGCCTTGACGGTTTAATTTGTAAAAAGGTAAAGCAAAATTCCAGGAATGTCAAGCATTTTTTATGTTTGTTTGGGCCAGGGGGTACTTCTTCCGGAACAATTTCTTAAAGACTGGATAAGGGTTTCCATGTCTTTAGGGTTCGACGATGAAAAGTCCAAATAATTATGAGTGGTTGGATGAAAAAAAGCCAGGCGGCAGGCATGAAGCAATTGGCGGGAAATCTCTTTTTGAACATCGACCGTCCCCCCTCTTTGGGGGGGAGGGATATTTTTTTTCCCGCCATACAGGGGATCCCCAACGACCGGCCATCCTTGAGAGGAGAGATGGACTCGTATCTGATGGGTTCGTCCGGTCTTTATAACCAGTTTCAGCCAGGTGATTCCCTGGGGGAATCTTTCGATGACCTGCCATTCGGTAAGGGCTGGTTTGCCATGGATCGCGTTAACGGCCATTTTTTTTCGTTGCACCGGATGACGGCCGATGGGGCTTTCAATTCGTCCCTGACTTCTTAAGGGATGTCCCCAAACCAGAGCCTGATATTCCTTGGTCACCTTTCCTGTCTGGAATTGGTGGATCAGTCGCTGATGGGCCATATCATTTTTAGCAACGACCATCAGCCCGGAGGTGTCTTTATCCAACCGGTGGACGATTCCGGGTCGGAGGACGCCTCCTATTCCTGAAAGGTCATGGCAGTGAAAAAGCAGGGCCTGGACCAGCGTTCCGGAATAATTCCCCGGGGCAGGATGGACCACCAGTCCGGCCGGTTTGTCCAAAACCAAAAGATCCTGGTCTTCATAGTTAATGGATAAAGGGATATTTTCCGGAGTCAGCGCCAGTGGAGTGGGGGCTTCGGGGAGCAGCTCCAGGAAATCACCAATCTTTAAACGGTACCCCCCCTTTTCCCGCTGTCCATTGACGGAGAGCCTTCCATCATCGATCCATTTTTTAATTTGGGATCGGGAATAAGGGACTCCCTGTTCCACCAGGAAATGATCCAACCGTTTATGGAGATCGGAATCGTGAACTTTGAATTCGTATCGCACAATTGAGGACTTTGATGGTGATTTTTCGTTGCTCGTTACTGGTTCCTGGTCACTGGGTCCCTTTTAACAAACCCTCAAAGGGGAAAAAATCCTTAACTTGTTCGACAACCCGGCTTAGTGCTACAAAAAACGAGTAACGAGCAACCAGCAACGGTTCTTTCACCCATTCTTGATTTCGGTAAAAATCATCCGGCCGGTTCCGGTTTGCAAGACACTGGTTACGATCACCTCGATCGTCCGCCCGATATGCTTTCTGGCATTTTCAACCACCACCATAGTCCCATCGTCCATATAGGCGATCCCCTGGCCTTGAGTTTTACCTTCCCGGATTATTTGGACGGTCAGGACTTCTCCGGACAATACGGCTGGTTTTAGGGCATTGGCCAGTTTATTAAGATTCAGGCACTTAACTCCCCGTAATTCGGCCACTTTGTTCAGATTAAAATCATTAGTAATGATGGTTCCATTCAGTTCCAGGGCCAGGTCCACTAATTTGGCATCTACATTGTCTTTGGTGGGATTCTGGTCCAGAATGATAACTTCATGGTCTTTTTGCTTCTGGATGTTTTCAATGACATCCAAGCCCCTCCGTCCCCGGGTCTTTTTCAATGGATCGTTGGAGTCGGCAATATGGTGCAACTCCTGAAGAATAAACTGGGGAATAATCAAAGTTCCTTCGATAAAGCCGGTTTCACAAATATCGGCAATTCGTCCGTCAATGATGACACTGGTATCCAGTAAGTAACGGGAAATGTTCCTGGAAAGAGTGGAGGGAATAAAGGTTGAGTTGGCCAGGAGGCCGATTTCTTCCGCTTTGCTGCCGCCCAAAGTTAATCCCAGGTATCCCAGGACACCACTCAAAAAGACCAATATCAAATAGTAGAGAAAGGCATCATTTCGAAACCAATCAAATGGAAACATTAAAAGGCGGGCTACGAGCAATCCCAAAACCAAACCGACTACCCCTCCCAGAGAACGGCGAAGGGGAGTTTTTTTAATTTGTTTTTCAATTTCCAGGACAATTCCGGAAATGATCAGACCAAGGAGAGCCCCAAGATATGGGAGCCAGGGGTAATCCTGAGTTCCCCAAAGATGGCGGGTAATAAAAAAGCCGCCCAGTAAACAGATAAGAAATAGAAAGGCTTTTAAAAAAATATGGTCCATTTTTTCACCTCCTTTCAATGAGTGATTAGAGAAAAAGCAGTATCAGCCTTCCTTCGCTGGAAACCGCCCGGCAATTATCTAGATAATTGGAGAAATCCGAAAAAACGTGTAATGTGTTTATTTTTAAGGCATTTTAAAATTGCCTTGGTTGCTTTGCTCGCGCCCAATGCCCTTTCGACATTGTTTCCCGAGCAGGCAGGAGAACAACTGGAGAAAATTTTAGGTTATAATAACAGGCCGGTCCGGAATTAAGACTCTTTTTAGAGGTCTTCCCGGTGAAGAATCAAGAAAGGAATTCGAAAATTTATAGCGATAATGAAAACAGTCTCAAACTTTTCAGGCTTTAAAAATTCGCTTAATATTCTCTTCCACCTTGGTTTCTTCCATCTTTTTAGCAATAGAAATTTCCTTAACCAAAAGGCCCTTGGCTGTGTCCAGCATTTTTCGTTCACCGAAGGAAAGCTCTTTTTCCAGTTTCAGTAAAAAAAGATCGCGCAGGACTTGGGCCACTTCATAGACCGAACCGGTTTTTATTTTTTCCATATATTCCCGGTATCGCCTGTTCCAGCTCTGGTTGTCGAATTCGACATCTTTCTCTTTTAAGATCTTATAAATCTTGGAAACCTCTTCCTCCTTAATGATCTCCCTGAGCCCGACATTGTTGGCATTACTGATCGGGATCATAATTATCATATTGTTTTCCAAAATTCGCATAATGTAGAAATTCTGAGAAGAACCGTAAAGGTTACGAGCCTCTATGGATTCTATCCGTCCAACTCCATGGGCTGGATATACCGCCAAATCCCCCACCTTGAATATCATCATGGGGCAACCTCCTGGTTTTATTTTTTTAACATTATAATTATATCATCTTTCCCATAAAAACCAAACAGAAAAAATCAGAATGCTTTTAATCGATTATTAGACCTTCAGGCCCCTGACGGAGAGGCCTGAAGGTTTAGAGGGGCTAAACAAGAAAAGTTTTCATCAGGAGCGAAATCATTTTTTTATTTTCATCCTTGACCTCTGTCTTTTATCTTCCTATAATCAGTTCGACAAAAAATCTGTAAAAGGTAATACCATTGATCAGCTTAGAATTCGGATTGAATTCCTCTGAAATCCCTTTCTAGGGGGTAAGGTAATTTCTGAAAAAGGATTAAAGTGAGAATTTCTACCAAGATTCGATATGGTCTGAGAGCGATTTGTGACCTCGCCTATTCCCCGTCAGTCACTCCTTCACAAATTAAGCAGATCTCAGCAAGACAAGGTATTTCAGCAAGATATCTTGAACAGATTTTTAATAAATTCAAAAAGGCCGGGATCCTCAAAAGCGTCCGTGGCCCTTTGGGCGGGTACCTGCTTGCTAAAGAACCTCAATCTATATCGGTCGGAGATATCATCCGGGCGATCGATGGGGAAGATATTAAACTTGTTTTTTGTTCCGGCCTTCAAAAATCCCCCAAAAAACCCTGTAAACGATTGGGGACTTGTATTGTTTCCGAAGTCTGGGAGGGGGCCTCAAAGACACTAATGAACTACTTTAATTCTATTACGATAAATCAAATCTGCGCAGAAGCGAAAAAACGGGGATTTGAAATCTAAGCCTTTATGAAGAAAAAAGATTCAAACCCGCCCTTTGTTGCAACTCCATTATAATTAACATTCCCCCAACTTTTTTCCTCCTTAAATCTCTCGGATCAAGTAAACCGCCATGCCCCGCTTTAGGGCGTGGCACCACAATCCGGTCGGTCCGCTCGATTTCATTGAGCTTTTGAAGAGGCTCCCATCCGGGAGCCGATCCGTCGACCTAAAACCTAAATAGGAGGCCTCCCAAGGAGGCCGGGACATGAAAATAGGCCGGATCCCTTTAAACCCTCGAGGTCCGGGAGCTCCTTTCCAAGTTGTAGGGAATCCCCTGCAATCTGGTGCCGGTAATCCTGCCCAAAAGAACAAGGTTTTCAGAGGGGAGCCCGCGCGGGCGGGTCAACTCTATCCTCATTTCCTATATAGATAACCAAATGATTTTTATAGTCAATTACCTATGAATCCTTTTTAAAGATCTTTTTCTGGGAAAATAAGAAAAATTATTTTATTTGAATAATTTATTTAACAATTCTTGGATCTTGGGGAAGATAAACCAATACAAATTTACTCAATTTGTTAATTTGTTGCTAATTAAGGCACTGCTTTTGCAATAGAATCTTTTGTCATCTCGACTAATTTCATAGGAAATAATACGACTTTGTTAGTTGGGTATAGTTGTTAAGATTTATTATTACCAAAAAGGAGGAAATCATGGCCAATGTATCACGACGGGATTTTTTGAAGTATTGCGGTGTTGGAGCAGGGGCTCTGGGATTAAGCCTGACCGATTTGGGGCTTCTGGAAAAAGCCCTGGCCAATCCCAGCGGACCGGCGGTCATCTGGTTGCAGGGTGGCAGTTGCACGGGATGTTCGGAGTCGTTATTGAACCGGATTTCCAGTACCAGCCCTCAGACGGCTGCCAATGTCTTAATAGATGCCGTCAACCTGGTCTATCACCCGACCCTTATGGCCGCTGCCGGACAGGAGGCCGTGGCTGAAGCGGAAGCCGTATATAAAAAAGGGGGTTACGTATTGGCCGTGGAAGGAGGGGTTCCCACCGCCTTCAACGGAAGTGCCTGCTGGGCCTGGACTTATAATGGTGCTGAGGTGACCTTCCTCAATGCGGTAAAGGAGCTGGCCGGCAAGGCCGCCGCCATCCTTTGTATCGGGACCTGCGCCGCCTGGGGAGGGATACCGGCCGCTCCCCCGAATCCGGCCGGCATCAAGGGAGTTAAAGCCGTAACTGGAAAAACAACGATCAATATTGCCGGCTGTCCCCCCCACCCAGACTGGATCGTCTGGGCTGTGGCCCAGCTTCTTCTGAACAATCCCATTCCTCTGGATTCCAGTGGACGTCCTGCGGACTTGTTCAAGAAGACCGTCCATGACCAGTGTCCCCGCAGGGAAACCGACGAGGTCAACACTTTCGGTGTCGATAAGCGCTGTCTCAAGGAATTGGGCTGTCGGGGACCGGAAACTCGAGGAAATTGCCCAATATCGCTATGGAACAACAAAGTCAACTGGTGTGTCGATGCCAATGCCCCCTGTATTGGTTGTACTGAACCCACCTTCCCCGGCACTCGGCCGTTCTACCGTCAAGGCGATTAATTAAGGAGGAAAACATATGGCAACTATAAAGATCATCGATCCCGTAACCCGATTGGAAGGACATCTGAAGATAGAAGTAACGGTGGACAAGGTCAACAACACCCAACAGGTCGTTGACGCCAAGGCCTCCGGGACCCTGTTCCGAGGTTTTGAGCAAATTCTTACCGGCCGGGACCCGCAGGATGCCCAGCATATTACCCAAAGAATATGTGGCGTTTGCCCAGTCCCTCACGGCTTGGCCTCGGTCATGGCCCAGGACCAGGCCTTTAAGGTGACCCCGCCGAACAATGCCCGAATCATGCGCAACCTGGTGTTGGGCGCCAACTTTGTCCAGTCTCATATCCTGCACTTCTATCACCTGGCGGTTATGGATTACATAGAAGGACCGGGCATGCCCCCCTGGCAGCCTTCCTGGAACGTGGACAAACGTATCACCGGGTCGACGGCGGACACCCTGGTCAAACATTATGTAACGGCCATCGATATGACCCGCAAGGCCCATGAGATGGGCGCCCTTTTCGGGGGACGTATGCCTGATCCGCCCACTTATATTGCCGGCGGTTTTACCACGACCCCGAGGGCCGATCGTATTACCAAGTTTAAGGCTTATCTCAACGAGCTGATCCCCTTTATCAGTAACGTTTATCTGCCGGATGTGGCCGCCCTGAAAAAGGTTTATATGGACTACACGGGTATCGGCGGCGGATATGGCAATCTGCTGGCCTTCGGGGTCTTTGATCTGGATTCGGCCGGCAGCAACAAACTCCTCAAACGGGGCTATGCGGCCGGCGGCTCCACCGCAATAGGTTCGCTGGATATCAATAACATTACGGAAACGGTCAAGTATTCCTGGTATAACAACAACACCACCAATCTTAAACCGGTTTCCGGCCAGACCTCTCCCCTGTATCCAAAGAACGGGGCCTATTCCTGGCTCAAGGCCCCCCGATATGCCGGGACCCCCTATGAAGTAGGCCCCTTGGCCCGCATGTGGGTTAATGGAGATTACCGGCAGGGGATATCGGTTATGGACCGGCACCAGGCCCGGGCCCAGGAAGCCTTGAAGATCGCCCAGGCCCTCCAGTCCTGGGTGAACCAGCTCCAGGCTAATGGGGCGGTCTATGCCGATCACGGGATTGCGGCCACGGCTTCTTCCTATGGATTGACCGAGGCACCCCGGGGAGCTTTAGGGCACTGGATGCAGATGGCCTCGGGTAAGATTTCCCGCTACCAGATCATTACTCCCACCTGCTGGAATGCTTCCCCCCGGGATGACGCCGGCAAATTAGGGCCTATTGAGAAGGCCTTGATCAACACCCCGGTGCTCAGCGTGGACCAGCCTATCGAAGTCCTGAGGGTCATTCATTCCTTCGACCCCTGCCTTTCCTGCGCCGTCCATGTGTCTCGCCCCAAGGCCAAGGCCAAGGTGCAGGTCATAGCCGGATATCGGTAGTCGGATCATGACCACCATGACCGGGAAAAGACGGAGGAGAGGAACAAAAAAGCCGAGGATTCTTATCGCCGGTCTCGGCAATCTTCTCCTCCGGGATGACGGGGTTGGGGTCCATGCCGTAAGACGGTTTCAAAAGTCGGCAGACAAAAGGTACCGGGCTGTTGAGGTGGGATGCGCCGTGCTGGATGCCCTCCATCTCCTGGAATGGTCGGAAAAGATTTTGCTGATCGATGCCATGAAGGCCGGTGGGGCCCCGGGAACGGTTTACCGGGTCTCTTCAATAGAAGAATTAGACGACGGAACAATCCCCGCGTCTTTACATGAGCTTTCCATCATCCAGGCCCTGCGGATGATCAACCGGACCCGGTCTCCGGAAGTAGCCATCATCGGGATTGAGCCGGAGATCATCGATTACGGCCTCGATCTTTCCGAATCGGTCGAGGCCGCTCTTCCCCTGGTTCTTCAGACCGGAGCAGAAACTGTTGAAAAATGGTTACAAAAAAACATTTCCATTGAACCCTTGGATTTATAACCCCAAAAATTTCCCCCGGTCTCATCAAATATTTGAGATAATCCAGAGAGTTCTCATCCGGAAATGGATGGAAACTGAATAAATTGCCTTTACCCCTGACCCTCTATTTTATTAGCAGGGTTACACTTTCCAGGTGGAAGGTTTGGGGGAAAAAGTCAACGGGCTGTGACCATTGAACTTTCCATTCTTTGGAGATTAAATGAGTCAGGTCTCGGAAAAGGGTCATGGGATTGCAGGAAATATAGAGGATCCCCTTTAAGTCCCAGGTCTCAAGCATGGGGATCAATTCTTGGGCGCCGGTCCGGGGAGGATCCAGGATAACCCAGGAAACAGGCTTGGACAGCGTTTTCAAATGACGAACCCCATCTTCTGCTTTAGCCTTAATAAAAGTGCAATTAGAAATTTGGTTGATTGCCTGGTTCCACTGGGCATTGGCCACGGCCTGAGGGAATACCTCAAGACCGATGACCTCTTCAACCCCGATGGCCAGGGGCAGAGAGAAATTGCCTAAACCGCAATAGAGGTCCAGGACTGTGTCCTGCGGGTCAAATAATTTCAAGCCAACCAATCTGCTTATTAACCGCCGATTCAGCTCCAAATTGATCTGGGTGAAGACTCCCGGGAAACAACATAACCGGATATCTTTGGAAAGCCCGGTTTGACCAACCGGCAAAAAAAATTCCGGGTAGTCCTTTTTTTGAAATAAATGGCTTCCGGATTCCAGGAGAGGACCGGAATCACGGAACACTATGAAGTTCAGACCAGGTATTTCCAGGAGTTCCTTGATAACCCTTTCCTGTCGGGGAGGGGCAATCTGATAGGGGGAATTAAAGACAATTCCACCTTTATGAGGGTTTTCAAAGACCTGGAGCTCAATATCCGGTGTCCAGCCTTCAAAACGCAGAGCCTGCATTTTTTCTCTAAGAGGTCCCAGGACCGCATTGGTCCCCTTATTGGCCAGTAAACAGCGATCTATGGGGACTACCCGGTGACTTTTAGGCCTGAAAAATCCAAGGTTAAACCGGTTGTTTTTCCAGGCTGTTTTGAGTTGAAGACGGTGACGGTAACCGAATTCGGCAGGGGATGGCAGGGTTGGATGGACCAGAATTTCTTCCGGTCTTAAGGCATGTTTCAGAGCCTGCTTAAAAAGTTTTTCTTTTTCCTGGATCTGCCTGGGGGAAGCCAGATGTTGTAGCTGACATCCCCCACAAGCCTGGTAAAAGGTACAGAGCGGTTCAATCCGGTCCGGTGAAGGTTCCAGGATGCGGATCAATCTCCCCTGACTGAAATTCTTTTTGGATCGGACCAGTTCCACTTCAACAATCTCTCCGGGAAGTCCGTAGGGGATAAAAACAACTTTCCCCTCAATCCGTCCGATACCTTCCCCTCCCCAGGAAAGGTCTGAAATAGTGACCACAGGCATAGCTTAAATTCTTACCATATTAATTCAGGGTTTTCCGTTCTCTTTCCGGATTGTGGTGACGAGTTATGGAATACTGGAGTCTATGACTCCAACACTCCAACCTTCCCATACTCCAGGATTCCAGTTCTCTAATAATCAGTTACTCCAGGATTCCAATTTATTGGTATTATAGAAGCTTACACAACGGTTTGTCATTAATAAATAAGGCAAATTTTACAGTTGACCTTGTTCTGTTAAATATGCTATGAGGTTAACGATAATATTTAGTTAAGGAAGAGGATCCAATCCAGAACACAATGCATCCTCTACTGAAGTGATATCCCCGGAAGTGCAGTCCTTTAGTAATTAATACGACTTTTTGTTGAAATCCGGGGACCGATTCTGATAACCGGACCTCCCCGTCCAGAGAAGAAAGAATCGGGTTTAGGCGAACTGTCAAAATGTAATCCAGCAAAAGATCAGGAGCATTGTCAAGCCTATGGGCAAAAAAAATAATGGAAACGGAAACGGTCGATCTATGGAAGGGATTTATTCCTTTTATTCTCCTTTCTATGATCTGATTTTCGGCAAAGTCTTTGAGGCCGGCAGAAGGAAGGCTATCAATTATTTGGATTCCTCCAATAAAAAGGTACTGGAAGTCGGGATCGGGACGGGTTTAACCTTGCCCCATTACCCTAAAAGCTGTCATATCGTGGGCATCGATATTTCCGCCAAAATGATCCAGAAAGCCAAAGATCGGGTCAGAGAAATGGGGAATGGACTCAAGGTCGACCTGGAAGTGATGGATGCCTGTAAGATGAATTTTGATGACAATACTTTTGATGCCGTTCTTTCCCCTTATGTTTTTACTACCGTGCAAGATCCCCATCAATTCTGCCGGGAAATTATCAGGGTCTGCAAACCAGGGGGACAGATCATCATCATCAATCACTCCAAAGACCCTGACCGCTTGTTGGGAAAAATAGAATCCATGGCCTCTCCTTTTTTTGCCAGGGTCGGCTTTGTCACCAACCTGGATGTGGTATCCCTGGTCAAATCTACAGAAATCGAGATTCAGAGGATCATCAATTGTAACCTTTTCAACCTGCACAAGATTATCCTGGGGCAAAAACCCTTACCTGTAAGTTAAACCTTTCCGGAACAGTTTGTGAAAAACCTGTTCAGTATTTGCTAAACTCAATTGTCCAAATTTTAATGACCCTTGTCAGAGGTGAGCCCCGGGTAAATTTCAGCCTTAAGGATCCTCTCCTAATGATAAAAAAAATATCTAAAAAAGAAGCCCAGATTTTGGAAAAACGCCTGTCTTATCAAAGGCGTCTGGTCTGGGATGAACTTTCCGGAGGGGAAGAGGAAAAGGTCTGGGAACTTTCCGAGGACTATAAGGCCTTTTTAAATGCTTCAAAAACCGAACGGGAAACGATCGGTGAAATTGCCCGAAGATTAAGTCAAGCCGGCTTCATCGGTCTTGATCAGGCCAACCCCGGGGGGAAGGTGTTTCAGGTCCTGAAAGACAAAGTCCTGGCTTTGGCTGTTCCCGGTAATAAATCCTTGTCGGCCGGGTTGCAGATTCTCGCCTCCCATGTTGATGCGCCTCGTTTGGATTTAAAGCAACATCCCTTATATGAAGAAGCGGATCTGGCTTTCCTGAAGACCCATTACTATGGAGGAATAAAAAAATATCAATGGCTGGCCAGACCCCTGGCCCTCCATGGGACCATACTTACGGCCCAAAATAAAAAAATCAATCTGGCCATAGGCGAAAAAGAAGAGGACCCGGTTTTCACCGTGGCCGATCTTCTTCCCCATCTGGCCCGGAAGGTCCAGATGGAAAAAAAACTCTCCGAGGCCGTTGAGGGTGAAAAACTCAACCTCCTGGTCGGGAGTATTCCTCTGGGGCCGAAGGAAATCAAAGAACGGTATAAACTGGCAGTCCTGCACTATCTTGAAAAAAAATATGGCCTGATCGAAGAGGACCTGATAAGCGCCGAACTGGAACTGGTTCCGGCTGAGCCGGCCAGGGATGTAGGCCTGGACCGGGGGATCGTCGGAGCTTACGGCCAGGACGATCGGGCCTGCGTCTTCAGTTGCCTTAAGGCTGCCCTGGAAGTCGAAAAACCTGATAAAACTTCGGTGGTCCTGTTTTTTGACAAAGAGGAAATCGGCAGCGAAGGTAACACCAGTGCCCGGGCCCCGATATTGGAGTCCTTTCTGCACCGCCTCTTTTCTTTGAAAGGGGAGACTTTTTCTCCTCAAATTCTGGATGAGACCCTGGCCGCTTCCCGGGCCATTTCGGCGGATGTGGCCGGGGCCTTGGACCCCGATTACCAGGAGGTCCATGAAAAAAGAAATGCCCCTCGTTTGGGATGCGGGATCTGCCTGACTAAATTTACCGGTTCCGGAGGCAAAATCGGGTCCAGCGACGCCCATGCCGAATATGTTTATTGGATCAGACAGTTATTCAACCAAAAGGGGATCGTCTGGCAGACTGGAGAGTTGGGTAAGGTGGATGAGGGGGGAGGGGGTACCATCGCCAAATTTTTAGCTACCCTGGGTCCGGACATTGTGGATTGCGGCACCCCGGTCCTATCCATGCATTCTCCTTTCGAACTGGTCAGCAAGGCCGATTTATATATGACTTACAAAGGATATAAGGCCTTTTTGCTGGCATCCTAACCGTTCTATTAAGATCTAAAAGAAAAAAGGATTTTATTCCTAATGAGTCTTTTTTCATGTCCCGGCTTCTTTTAAGAAGCCTCCTTTTAGGTCGGGGGAACCCGACCGTATCGCGGTGCCACGCCCCCAAAGGCGGGGCATGGCGGTTTATTTTTTCATCCGGCCTTCCCGAATCTTTTCCACATTAATTCTTGAGATCTTGTCCTGTTTGATCTTTTAAACTTGACTCTTTCTCTTAAAAAAGAATATAAACAACCACGAAAAAAACTATCTTATCTAATTAAAATAATTATTTATAATGTCAACAAACTTAGTCCTTTATAACATTTTCTCCGGGATTATTTTTTTGATTGGGTTTCCCTTCCTGATCTTGTATAATCTGTCCCACGGAAAGTATAGCAATCGCCTGGTCGAACGGTTGGGGCGTTACCCGCAATTCCTCTGGGTTGCCGAAGGCTCAACCGACTCGAAACCCATCTGGGTTCATGCCGTTTCGGTGGGTGAGATCAAAGCAGCCATAGCCCTGACCAGGAAGATCAAAGAACTGCTCCCCGTTGTTCCCATTCTTGTTTCAACCATAACCCCAGCAGGAAGGGATACAGCCGAAAGGCTTTTGGGAAAGGAGATACCCGTTATTTACTTTCCCCTGGACTTTTACCCTTGTGTAAAAAAGGCGATAAAATTTATTCGTCCCCGGGCCTTTGTAGCCCTGGAAACCGAACTATGGCCCAACTTTCTTTTTCAAGCCCATAAATCAGGCTGTATCTTGATCCTGGCCAATGGTCGGATTTCCCCCCGTTCCTTTAGACGATACAAGAACTTTCGCTGGTTGTTTCGACGGGTCCTTGAAAAGTTCAAAGTTTTGATGGTCAGGGATTTGGAGGATGCCAATTATTTCATCGCCCTGGGGGCTGTTCCGGAAAGGATCCGGGTTTTTGGCAATATAAAATATGATGGTCTATTGGAGCAGGCTAAGGAGAACCTGCCGGCCTTGATCCAGCAAAGACTTCAGCTGCCTGAAGGCAAACCGGTCATAGTGGCCGGAAGTACCCGCGGGGGCGAAGAGGCGATCCTTCTGACGGTCTATATTCGTTTAAAGGCCGCTTTCCCGGACTTGATTTTGATCCTGGCACCCCGCCATATCAATCGCTGTCCGGAGATAGAAAATCTTTTTCAAAGCCAGGGGATTCCCTTTCAGCGATACAGCCGGATTATTTCCCAGGAGGACCGGCCGAAAGAAGCGGTTATTCTCGTGGATCGAATCGGCGATCTCTTTGCCCTCTACAGTGTGGCTACCCTGGTTTTTTGCGGGGCCAGTCTGGTCCCCAAAGGAGGACAGAATATTTTCGAGCCGGCCGCCTGGGGGAAACTGGTCTTCTATGGGCCCCATATGGAAGATTTTAAAGAGCCCCGTCGTCAATTGGAAGAGGTCGGGGCCGGGATTATGGTTCGGGATCAGGAAGAATTAGAAAAACAAATGGCCTATTATTTAGGGCATCCGGAAGAAAGGGTCAGACGGGGAGAAGCCGGCCGGGCCATTTTGAAGGCCCAGACAGGACTGACCCAAAAAGCAGCGGAGATCATCGCCGAAGAAATTAAGGAACTGAGACTGAAATGAAAGCGCTTTTGGCATTAGAAGACGGAACCGTCTTCCCGGCCCGGTCCTTCACCGGACCGGGAGAGGCCCAGGGGGAGTGTGTGTTTAACACAGCCATGACCGGATATCAGGAGGTGCTGACCGATCCTTCTTATAAAGGGCAGCTGGTGACCATGACTTATCCTCTGATCGGAAACTACGGGATTAACGACCAGGATGTGGAATCGGATCGGATTCAGGTGGAGGCTTTTCTGGTCAAGGAATATTTGCCCTTCCCGAGCAATTTTCGCTCTCAGGCCCCCTTAGCAGATTATCTGAAAGAAAGCAGGGTCCTGGGCTTGGAAGGCATAGATACCCGGGCCTTGACCCGACACCTCAGAAATTACGGGGCCATGCGGGCAGTGGGCTCCACGGAAGAATTAAACCCGGAAGCCTTAATCGAAAAGGCCAGATCCATTCCGACCATGCTGGGGCAGAGTCTGGTTGGTCTGGTTACTTCCCCCCAACCTTATCGCTGGATTGAAGGAAACGCCAGGCCTTTGAACCGGCACCAAACCGACCAACCTTGGGAGAAAGACAGTTCGGCCTTCAGGGTAGTGGTCCTGGATTACGGGATTAAATACAATATGCTCCGCTGTTTAGAGAAGAAGGGTTGCCAGGTTCTAATCAATCCGGCCCTGACCTCGGCCCGGGAGATCCTGGATTTAAAACCCGATGGATTGCTCCTTTCCAACGGACCCGGCGATCCGGCCGCCGAATTGGAGGTCATCCGGATTATTCAAAATTTAATAGGACATCTGCCTATCTTTGGCATCTGTCTCGGCCATCAGCTACTGGGGCTGGCCCTGGGAGGAACTACCTTTAAACTCAAGTTCGGGCACCGGGGAGCCAATCAACCGGTAAAATACCTGAAAAACGGCCGGGTAGAAATCACCTCCCAGAATCACGGCTTTGCCGTGGATGATCAATCCATTAAGGATCCCCAGGTGGAAATAACCCATATCAATTTAAACGATCAAACTGTCGAGGGTCTGGAACATAAACGACTCCCCCTTTTCTCCGTTCAATACCACCCGGAAGCCTCGCCAGGTCCCCATGACGCCTTTTATCTCTTTGACCATTTTCTCTCCCTGATGGGAAAACACCGGAAGAAGTGACCCATGCCCAAGCGAACCGACCTTCAAAAAATTCTGATTATCGGCTCCGGCCCGATCATCATCAGTCAGGCCTGTGAATTTGATTATTCAGGGACCCAGGCTTGCAAGGCCTTGCGGGAAGAAGGCTATGAGATCGTCCTGGTCAACAGCAACCCGGCCACGATTATGACCGACCCCGAGATGGCCCAGAGAACCTATATTGAACCGGTTACCCCGGAAATCGTGGCCAAGATCATCGAAAGGGAACGCCCCCAGGCCTTGCTGCCGACTTTGGGAGGGCAGACCGGTCTTAATACGGCTGTAGCTGTGGCTGAGATGGGGGTCCTGGATCATTTCGGGGTTGAAATGATCGGGGCTTCTCTTCCGGTCATTAAAAAAGCCGAAGACCGGGATGAATTCCGCCAGGCCATGTGGAAACTTGGATTGCGGGTGCCGGAAAGCGTCATTGTTACCAGCTTGGAACAGGCCAGGGATTCGGCGGAAAAAATCGGATTTCCGGTCATTATCCGACCCAGTTTTACCCTGGGAGGGACCGGCGGCGGAATAGCCTATAACCGGGAAGAGTTTGAATATCTGGTCACCTCCGGTCTGGAAGCGAGCATGAACCACCAGGTCATGCTGGAGGAATCCGTCTTAGGCTGGAAGGAATACGAACTGGAGGTCATGCGGGATTTCAAGGACAACGTGGTTATTATCTGTTCCATTGAAAACTTTGATCCCATGGGGGTCCATACCGGGGATTCCATTACCGTGGCTCCGGCCCAGACCCTGACCGACCAGGAATATCAAAGGATGCGGGATGCTTCCCTGGCCATCATCCGGGAGATCGGCGTCGAGACCGGCGGATCCAATATCCAGTTTGCCGTTCATCCGGGTAATGGCGAAATGGTGGTCATAGAAATGAATCCCCGGGTCTCCCGGTCTTCGGCCCTGGCCTCCAAGGCCACCGGATTTCCCATAGCCAAGATCGCCGCCAAACTGGCCGTTGGCTATACCCTGGATGAGATTCCCAATGACATCACCAAAGAAACCATGGCCGCTTTTGAGCCGACCATCGATTACTGTGTGGTTAAGATCCCGCGCTGGACTTTCGAAAAATTTCCCGGCACCGAGGATTACTTGACTACTTCCATGAAATCCGTGGGTGAGGCCATGGCCATCGGCCGGACCTTTAAAGAAGCCTTTCAAAAAGGGATCCGTTCCCTGGAAATCGGCCGATTTGGATTTGGGGCCGACGGAAAAGATTTTTTCCAAATACCCCTGGACGAAATCCATAAAAAACTCCGGCAGCCCAACTCCCAACGGATTTTTTACCTGAAAGCGGCTTTGGAAGCCGGGATGTCCATTGAAGAGATTCAAGCCCTGACCTGGATCGACCCCTGGTTTCTTAATAACCTGGCCCAGATTTTGGCTATGGAGCAAACTTTGGCCGGCCAATCCCTGGAAACCCTGGAGCCGGATGGGCTGCAACAAGCCAAGGAATACGGTTTTTCCGATGTTCAAATCGGCCATTTGCTGAATACCACTCCTGCGGAAATTTTCAAAAGAAGACAGGCCCTGGGGCTGCTTCCGGTTTACAAACTGGTGGACACCTGCGCCGCCGAATTCGAGGCCTATACTCCTTATTATTATTCGACCTATGAGAGGGAAGATGAATCCCGGCCTTCGGAAAAAGAACGGATCATGATCCTGGGGGGCGGGCCCAACCGGATAGGCCAGGGGATCGAATTCGACTATTGTTGCGTCCACGCCTCCCTGACGGCCAGGGAAGAGGGCTTTACCAGTATCATGGTCAACAGCAACCCGGAAACGGTCAGTACGGATTATGATATTTCCGATAAACTGTATTTTGAACCCCTGACCCATGAAGATGTTTATCATATCATCGATCGGGAAAAACCCAAGGGGGTCATCGTTCAATTCGGAGGACAAACACCCTTGAATCTGGCGGTAGGGCTTCAGGCGGTTTCAGCTCCGATCATCGGCACCTCCCCGGACAGTATCGACCGGGCTGAAGACCGGGAACGATTTAAAGAATTATTAAAAAAATTAGGTCTGATCCAGCCGGAGAACGGGACGGCCTTTACTACCTCGGAGGCCCTGAAGGTTGCCGAATCGATCGGCTATCCGGTTGTGGTCCGACCTTCTTATGTTCTGGGAGGCCGGGCCATGGAGATCGTTTATGAACCGGCGGCCCTGGAAATTTTTATGGCTAAGGCGGTTCTGGTTTCTCCCGGCCATCCCATCCTGATCGATAAATTTTTGGAAGAAGCCATTGAAATCGACGTCGATGCTGTTTGTGACGGGCAGAAGACCTTGATCTGCGGGATCATGGAGCATATTGAAGAAGCGGGGATTCATTCCGGCGACAGTGCCTGCGTCCTGCCTCCTTACACCCTTAAAACGGATCAGATCGAACGGATCCAGTCGAATACCTATTCCCTGGCCAGGGAACTGGGGGTTAAAGGTCTTATGAATATTCAGTATGCGATTAAAGGGGATACTCTCTATGTCCTGGAGGTCAATCCCCGGGCTTCGCGAACGATCCCTTTTGTCAGTAAGACCACCGGAATCCCCTGGGCCAAGGTGGCTACCCGGGTCATGCTGGGCCGGACCCTGGAATCACAGGGATTGTCCCGGGAAGTCGTTCCCACCCATATTTCAGTCAAGGAATCGGTGTTCCCCTTTTTACGTTTTCCCGGAGTGGATACGTTGCTTGGTCCGGAGATGAAGTCTACAGGCGAGGTCATGGGTATTGATCATAGTTTCGGCCTGGCCTTTGCCAAATCACAGTTGGCCGCCGGAATGGATCTGCCCCTGACCGGCACGGTCTTTATCAGTGTCAAGGACCAGGATAAAAAAATGATTTTATCCACGGCCCAAAAGCTCTATACTCTGGGGTTTAAAATTATGGCCACGGCCGGGACTTCGCAGTTTTTGGACCAAGCCGGGTTTCCCAATCAAAAAGTCAACAAGGTCCGGGAGGGAAGGCCTCATGTGGTGGATCATATAAAAAACGGTGAGATTCAATTGGTCATTAACACCACCATCGGGTCTAAAAGTGTCTCTGAATCGGCTTCCATCCGGCAAACCACCCTGGTTAACCGGATTCCCTACACCACCACGGTAGCCGGGGCCAGAGCGACGGCTGAGGCGATTGAAGCCCTGCAGCAGAAAAAACTTTCCGTTAGAACCATACAGGAGTATCATCAGGATTTAAGATAGAAGAAGAACAAAGATTTCAAGGTTTCAAGGGGTCTAGGGGCCAAGGGGGTGATATTATTGGTCCCGGGTTTTTCCTTGAACTTTGAACTATGAATTTTGAACCTTCGAACCCTTAAATTTTGCAGGAAAAAGAAGATGAGTGATATTTTCGACGATCGACCATTAAAAGAAGAATGCGGTATCTTCGGTATTTTCGGTCATCCGGATGCCGCAAAACTAACTTATTTCGGATTGTATGCCCTGCAGCACCGAGGGGAAGAAAGCGCCGGGATCGTCATTTCCGACGGGATCCAGGTGTGCGAGCAAAGAGGCATGGGTCTGGTGGCTGATGTCTTTGATGAACAAAGCCTGGCCGCCCTTAAAGGAAACCTGGCTATCGGGCATGTTCGATATTCCACGACCGGTTCCTCCATGTTGAAAAATGCCCAGCCTTTCCTGGTCTCTCACGGAGGGATGTCCCTGGCCATCGCCCACAATGGAAACTTGACCAATGCCCATGAGTTGCGCCGGGGGTTGGAAAAGAAGGGGGCCATCTTTCAATCCAGCATGGATAGCGAAATATTCATTCATCTCATCGCCCATGGGCTGGGACAGGGTTTTGAACCGGCCTTGGTCGAGGCCTTATCCCAGGTTCAGGGGGCCTATTCCATGCTCCTTTTAACCCAGGATCAAATCATTGGGGCCCGGGATCCCAATGGGTTTCGTCCCTTATGCCTGGGGAAATTGAACGGAGCTTATGTTTTGGCTTCCGAAACCTGTGCCCTGGACCTGGTGGAAGCCCAATATGTGCGGGATATCGAACCGGGTGAAATCATTTTTATCAATAAGAGCGGGATCCGCTCCATTAAGCCGGCCAATGAAGTTAGGAAGGCCTTTTGTATCTTTGAATTTATCTATTTCGCCCGGCCGGACAGTTATATTTTCGGGCAGAATGTTTATCAGGTTCGGAAGCGGTTGGGGCAGATGCTGGCCAAGGAATTTCAGCCTCAGGGGGATCTGACCATGCCCTTTCCCGATTCCGGGAATTACGCCGCTTTGGGTTTTGCCGAGGCTTCCCATATGCCTTTTGAAATGGGGGTCATCCGCAATCATTATGTGGGAAGGACCTTTATCCAACCTTCCCAGAGTATGCGGGATTTCGGGGTCCGGGTCAAACTCAATCCGGTCCGCCCGGTCCTGAAAGGAAAGCGGGTGGTCATCATCGAAGATTCCATCATCCGGGGAACCACCAGCCGCACCCGGGTCCAGGCCGTTCGATCGGCCGGGGCCAGGGAAATTCATATGCTGGTCAGTTGTCCTCCCCATCAATTTCCTTGCTTTTACGGGATCGATTTTTCCACCAAAGGGGAGTTGATCGCCTGCCACCATTCCGTGGAGGAAATCAGAAAATATTTAGGTTTGGATGGGTTGGGATATCTCAGTGTCGAAGGGATGGTCGCGGCCACCGGTCTGCCGGAGTCGAGTTTTTGCCTGGCCTGTTTTGACGGCCGCTACCCGGTCCAACCCGATCTGGCCTTTAATAAACATTGTCTGGAAAGTTAGTGAGCGGCCATGATTTTGGATGACGCCAGAGAAGTTCTGGAAAATGAGGCCCAGGGGATATTAAATCTCATTCCCAAATTGGGTCTGGAATTTGAAAAGGCCGTTGAGGCCATCTATCAACTCCAAGGAAGAGTCATTTTGACCGGAATCGGCAAGCCGGGTATCGTAGCCAGGAAGATTGTGGCCACATTGAACAGTACCGGGACCCCAGCTTTGTTTTTGCATCCGACGGAGGCTATGCATGGAGACCTGGGGATGGTCACCTCCAAAGATATCGTCCTGGCTATCTCCAATAGCGGGGAAACCGGAGACCTGAACATGATTCTGCCCAGTATTAAACAAATCGGGGCCAAGCTGATCGCCTTTGTCGGCAACCCGGAATCAACCCTGGCCAGACAAAGTGATCTGATGATTGATGTCGGGGTGGAAAAGGAGGCCTGTCCCCTGGGACTGGCCCCGACAACCAGCACCACCGCTGCCCTGGCCATGGGCGATGCCCTGGCGGTGGCCTTGATTAAACGGCGGCAGTTCAATCATCAGGATTTTAAACGGTTCCATCCCGGGGGAAGCCTTGGGGAACGGTTGTCGGTCAAAGTTTCCGAGGTCATGCTCACCGGGGAGAAAATCCCTAAGGTTTTTCCCGCACAATCCCTCTCCGAAGCTATTCAGGAGATGGATGCCAAAGATTTGGGTGCCGCTCTGGTGGTAGAGGAAAATCAACTCAAGTTAGTGGGGATTTTAACCGATGGAGATTTAAGAAGACTAATAAAGGGTAAAACGTCCTTTGAAAAAACACTAACCGGGCAAGTGATGACTCCTGATCCGAAGTCGGTCTCGCCGGAGGTTCTGGCTTCCGAGGCCTTGCAGTTGATGGAGCAGTTCTTGATAACCATTCTTCCTATTGTTGACAACGAAAAGCGGGTATTGGGAATAGTACACCTTCATGACCTGCTCGGGAAGGTTGAATACAAAGTTAAAGTCAGGGAGTGAACTGTGGATCATCTGTCCCGTTTGACCGAGGAAGATATCGTTATTGAAAGCCTGGGCCAACCCAAAATCAATTCCCCGGTAAGATGCATCAATCTTCAAGGAGAGGAAATCGGCCAGTTTCCGTGCAGAAACTTCGTCACCGAAGACGACCGGGTGGTGGTGGATAATTCCCAAAGATATTTTTTGGAGTGTTATGAAAAAGGAGAAAGTCCCCTGTCCTTTGAAAAAGCCGGCCCACGGCAGAAAATCTATTTCGATCCTAAAAAAATCAAGTGTGCCATTGTCACTGCCGGGGGGCTTTGTCCGGGATTAAATGATGTCATTCGATCCATTGTTCTTGAACTGCATTATATTTACGGGGTGGACAATGTGATCGGTATCCCTTTTGGGTACCAGGGCTTTATCCCGGAGTACGGTCATCCGGTCATCGATCTGACCCCGGAGCGGGTTTCCTATATTCATGAACTGGGAGGGACGATCCTCTCCTCCTCCCGGGGGCAATACAAGATCGAAGAAATTGTGGATGCCCTCCAGCAACTGAACATCAATATTCTCTTCACCATCGGCGGGGACGGCACCCTGCGCGGGGCTCAGGGTATTTGCCAGGAAATTGAAAAGAGGGGGTTGGTCACCTCGGTCATCGGCATTCCTAAAACCATCGACAATGACATTTCCTGGGTGGAAAAATCCTTCGGCTTTGAAACGGCGGTGGAGGATGCCGCCAAGGTGATTCGCAGCGCCCATGTGGAAGCAGTCGGAGCCCCCCGGGGAATCGGGATGGTTAAATTGATGGGGCGCTATTCCGGGTTTATCGCCGCCAATGCCGCCCTGGCCTCCCGGGAAGTCAATTTCGTATTGATCCCGGAATCGGATTTTGATTTGGAAGGGTCCGGAGGGTTATTGGCCGCCCTGGAAAAACGTTTGGAAAATAGAGGGCATGCCGTCATTGTGGTCGCCGAGGGGGCGGGGCAAAAATATCTGGCCGATCTTCCCCAAACCAAAGATGCGTCGGGAAACATCAAACTGAAAGATATCGGCACCTATTTGACCGAACGAATCCAACAGCATTTCGCCAAAAACCGTGGAGAGATCAATCTCAAATATATCGATCCCAGTTATATCATCCGCAGCCAGCCGGCCAATTCCAATGATCGGATATTTTGTGGTTTCTTGGGGCAGCACGCCGTTCATGCCGGTATGGCCGGGAAAACCGATATGCTGATCAGCTTGTGGAATAGTGAATATGTGCATTTACCCATTAGGGCCGCCGTGGCCAAAAGGAAGCAGGTCGATCTGGTGGGGAATATGTGGATGAGTGTCTTGGAATCCACCGGTCAACCTTTATTGAAAAACAGCTAGAAACCGTTCAGCGTTGGGCGTTCAGCGTTCGTCGAAAAACCTAAGATATTCACCTATAATCTATAGCCTATTCTTAGCTTGAGTTCTATCAATTCTATTCATTGGGGATTCCTAAACCTCGAACCTCGAACCTCGAACCTTGAACCTTTTTTCGGAGTTCATTATGCCTGAAAAAGAAAGAGATTATCGAAACAGGGAAATAACCTGG
>CAZSTT010000007.1:0-13040 GCA_964609705.1 uncultured Thermodesulfobacteriota bacterium | reverse complement strand
GGAGTTCATTATGCCTGAAAAAGAAAGAGATTATCGAAACAGGGAAATAACCTGGAGTGAAATCGATAAACGGAAAGACCGCAGCAGTCATGTTTCCGAAGATCCCAAGCCCTTTGGAAGGAATAAGGAAAAAGCCGATTGGCTTCGGAAGATGGCCCTGAAGGAGGCCAATAAGCATTTCCAGGGCAAACAAGGAACCCCGGCCCATGAGAAGGCCGTAGGAAACCTACAAGAAAATTTTGGAACCCGAAAATTTCAAACCTTGGCCAAGCAATATCTGGATGAATACGGTCATCCGAAACATTGGGGAACCCAGTTTCTCTTTCTGGATTATGACGACCCCGAGGTGGTTATCGAATTATTGAATCAAATGGCCGCTGTTTATCCGGAACGGTCCCTGCGGGAACAACAGGCCTTTGTCAGCAGGCTGCGCACCCTTAAAGCCATGGCCGAGGACGAAGAAGAACGGGATCGGGTGGATGAAATTCTGGATTCCCTGTCCTGAGGTTAATAAAAATTTTGTGCGGCGTTTCCTGCTTTAAGCGGGATTTTGCGAACAGGAGCAAACGATAAAAAAGATATTTTTTCGAATCCGTTTCTTAACCGACCTCCGGTCTTTTTCTTTATTTTTCCCGTTTCCATTTTATCTGAAACTCCACCTCTTCCCATGGACCTTCCCGTTCATGTTCGATATTGACCAGGGCCGTCTTGGGTACGGAAAGGCGTTCACCGGCAATTTGGATGGAAAAACTTTTTTCGGCCTCCAGGGTATCCGCCAACCGGCGCAATTTGGCGATAAACTGATCTTTGGGATAGGCCTTTTCCAAATCAAGGTTTTTCTTTCGTTTCATGCTGTTATGCTCCCTTCTTTTCGAGGCTGTTAACCATCGGGCCGATCAATATGTTTAAGGCTTCCTCCGTCATGGTCGAAGGACTTTCATCGTCAGCCAATCGAATTTCATGGAAAGCCGACCGGGTGGCGAATATTACAAATGACCCGGAAAAATATCGAAAGACGATCCTGGCTCTGCTGGACAAAGGTATTTCTCTTCCGGTTTCATCATATTCATAAGAGCCTAAATCCCAGTATTTTCGGTCGGCATAATCTCCGGGAGAGAGTTCGGTCAGCTCCTCCTTTATCCCCTTTAAATTCGGATACCATCCGCTTGGTTCCAGTTCTTTCGTTTCCAGCCGAAAATAAGCCCATTCATAGTCCTGACCGAAGGCTTGAAAGGTCAAGGTCCGGGGTTTTATGATACAGACCGGGTGGTCGACAAAGTGAAGGTCGAGGCCATCCGGTTCGGCCGAATCTTCCCCCCTTTTCAAATGAAGCCGGCTGCCATCGGGTAAATAGGTCCGGTTAAGTTCCGGATTCCTTCCTAAGAAATAAAGGGTTCGGATGATATCTTTCTTTTCCGTCCAGGCACGTCTTCCGGGGATCGGACCTTTGAATATCTCCTGCAGAATTTCTTTCCATTCCGCTAAATTGCTGTTTCTGAGTTCATCACTCATATCCGTTACTCCTTATTTTGTGGACATTCGTTAACCGTCGAAAAAATTAAGCAATTAAAGGCAAGCTACAATTTCTGATAAAAAATGTCAAATAGAGGCTGGGGATATCAGAAAGAAACCCGATGCTCTGATTTCTTTTTAATTTCATGATTTAACTTGACTTTCCGGGTACTAACTCTCTAAAATTACCAGTCAAAACCAATCAAAACTAAGGAAAATCAAAGCCGAAGAGGGCTGAGAAGAAAATAAATACAGTTTTTCGGCAAGGATACAATCCGGACTATGAGTGAATCTCCTCAATTTTCTCTCCAGGAATTAGTGCAAACTTCGGCCTCTCTTCGCCGGGAGCTAATAAAGGTTTATGAACTTCTTCCGGCCACGAAGTGCCGGCGTCAGGTGCGCTGCTGTACTCTGTTACCGGAGATGACTTTTTTGGAAGCCCTGCAGGCTATCCGTGCCCTGGAGTCCTGGCCGTCATCCGACCGGCTCCAGGTAATAAGAAAAATAGTCCGCTATTTCTTTAGCAACGCGCTGGAAATTTCATCCTGTCCTTTTTTGCAGAACCAAGATTGTCTTATCTATCCGGACCGGTTTTTCGGCTGCCGGGCCTACGGACTCTGGTCCAGGGACTATTATCAGAAGCTGGCTGATCAAAACCGGCAAGAGAAGTCGTTTCTCCGACAGCAATGGGAAAACCTGGGCATACCCTTACCCGGGGAAGTCCTTTCCTTTGAGATCTCTTACTGTTCCAGGGTGGAAACCGACCCTCCGCTGATGATCCGCGATGAAATGCTTTCAGCCGCCTCGGACCGGATCGAAAACCTGTCCGGTGAATTGAATCCCTGGAATCGGGAGTTCAGGGAAAAATATTTTTTCGACATGAGCTTTTTCCTGACCGGTCTGCAATTCGGTCCCCAAGAAGCCGTTCGATTGAAATATTTTATTACCAGGGATATAATCCAAAGAGCAGACAGGACCCGGATGGATCAAGCCCTTAGTCGAGTGACCGGCCTTTGGGGGAAAGAATCATCAAACTAACTAAGGCAAGTCACAAAAGTAACGTAATCCTGTAAATCCCGTGTAATAAAGTTTTCAGATTTCAAGAAACCAAATAGATACCAAGAGAAAGGAACGGCCATGTATATCGGTCATTTTGCCCTGGGTTTTGCGGCCAAGAAATGGGCCCCTAAACCGTCCTTGGGGACCCTGTTTCTGGCCACCCAGTTCATCGATCTGCTCTGGCCCCTGCTGCTTTTACTGGGGTGGGAACAGGTGCTGATCGAGCCAGGAAATACGGCGGTCACACCCCTTCATTTCACCCATTATCCCTACTCTCACGGGCTTCTCGCGGTGCTCCTTTGGGGCGTGCTGATCGGGGGGATCTATTGGGTTCTGAAAAAGGATTTGAAGTCTGCTTTATGGCTCGGATTGCTGGTAGTCGGTCATTGGATTTTGGATTTATTCACCCATCGTCCGGATCTTCCCTTGCTGCCCGGACTGGATACCAAAGTGGGGCTTGGCCTGTGGAATTCCCTGATCGGGACCCTGGTGGTGGAAGGGGGATTGTTTGTCATCGGCGTTTATCTTTATGCCACCGCCACTCAAGCCAAAAACAGGACGGGCCGATGGGCTTTATGGGGACTGGTGGCCTTTTTTATCTTGACCTATGCCGGGAACCTTTTCGGACCTCCGCCTCCGACGGTGGAACCGATTGCCTATATCGGTCTCTTGCAATGGCTGCTGATCGCCTGGGCTTATTGGATTAACCGCAATCGCAAAGTTAAATATTTGGTGTGATTTTGGGGCAGGGGTCGCGGCCTGACCAGTTGTTTAATAAAATCAATTTTAATTTAAGGAATAGGGAGAAACATGGCAAGATTTAATATTGATTTAGCTAAAGAAGTATTAAATGAAATGGAAACCGAAGCCGAAAAAGGCGAACTTGGCGATGTGTCCCAGGAATACATTAAAGGCATGGAATTCGTCGTTGAAGAAATGAGTAATGAGGATAATGATTTTATAAAGGGCGTAATCGACTTCATCAGAGAATACGATGGGAAAAAGCGCAACCTATTGAAGCCCAGGATTGGCTGATTTGATTGGTGTTAAGTATAGGCCCCCCCTTATTCTTATTTTTAGCTTTTAGAAAAGGGGTCAAGTCTCTGGTTGACCTATATTTAAGCCTCACCGTAAGAATCATGTTTGTTTTGCAACCTCAGATTATATTACATCTTCAGGGCTATGATAGTATTCTTTCTTTTCCAGAATCACAATCAAAAGTCAAAAGGAGACTTGACCCCTTTGTGGGGTTGATAACTTCTCATTGGTGAAATCTTTCTTTATACGAGGAGAACCACTTTAAATATCCAAAAGCCGCGACGAAAGTGATCGCTGAAAGAGGACCCCAAATAAGCAAAGAAACTCCATGGGAGGCGTCGAACAGCGCGCCGCCCAGCAACGGCGCCATGGCTATGCCAAGTCCGGCACTGGTGCCCAGGAGTCCCAAATAAAGTCCGCGCTGTTCCGGTCCGGCCAGATGGCCGACGATAGAATTCGACGAAGGGACAAATAATAGCTCCCCTAAAGTAATGATAACGATCGCCGCAACAGACCACCCGAAACTAGTTATCCAGCTTAAAGACAGGTATCCGGCCGTAAAAAGCAGGCTTCCCCCAAAGAGGGCATTTTTGTCGCCCAGCCATAAACCTACCATGCGGGTGACCGGGTATTGAAAAACTACGGCGACGACCGCATTAATCGTCATCAGCAGACCGTATTGAGTCGTGGCGAACCGCAACTGATTGACCGTGAAAACGGCATAGGTGTTGGCCATCTGTAGATAGACGGTAAAAACCAAAAAGTTCAGCAAGACGAAGGTAATCAAAGAACGGTCGGGACCGGCCAAAAAAAAACTGCGGAGATTTATCCCTTTTTTATCCCCTGAAAACGAATTACGAATTCCCAAGGCCAGGGCAAAGGATGTCAGGTTGGTAAAGATTGAAATGGAGATAAGGTAGGTGAAAGCAAAACGGGAATACATATATCCGCCTAAAAGGGGACCTATAATCCAACCCAGATTCAAACCCATTTGAGAAAGTCCGTAAGCTTCGGTAAGGGTTCCCCCGGCCGCGTGATCGGTGATGACCGCGTTGGCGGCGGGTTGGGCCATCCCCCATACAAAACCGGCGATGATGTAGAAGAAGGCGAACAACCAGACCGTGGTCGAGACGGAGACCATCAGGGTCAGGCCTATCGTTAGCAAGGTATTGATCCCGAAGAATAGGAGCATGGTTTGCCGGCGGCCAAATCTATCGGCGAACTTCCCGCCGAGCGTCTGACTGAAAGCGCTGCCGAGATTGGCGAGGGCGACGATCACTCCGGCCAAGGTCATGGTCAACCCGCGGTCCCGGTTTAGATAGAGCATAAAATAGGGGCCGTAAACGGCAAAACCCAACATGGTGATAAAGCGAACGATCACCACCATCCAGATATCTTTTTCAAATCGGCCGAAGGCAAACAATTCCGGCAGCCTGTTTTTATTCAGCATGTAAAATCCTTCATAAGCGTCATCGTATCATAGCCTTTCAGGAGGAATTCGTCAAAAAGTGAATTCGTTTTCATCCGGAAATTCGAATTTCCGGATGAAAACGAATTAGAGTCCCTTCCTTCTCTTTCCTTCGAAGAATTACTCCATCATCTTAGGATAGGGGGACGCCGCAGATTTCCGGGCCTTGGTTTTTCCGCTTAACCCGATCAGGGGTAGGTCCCACGAAGTTGAAAGGCCTTGGCCAGCCGGCCACAAGCCCCATTTTTTTCATTGACCTGCGCTCGGATACTGTTTATTTTATTATTATAAATATTGGTATCAGAGAGTCTCCCAACCCTTCATGCGATCCTACCGAATCCTCCTGCCTTATTTGCGTCAAGGACTGCTTCCCCTATTGGCGGGCCTTCTTCTTCTTTTATCCGTGGATTTCCTTCAGCTCTCTATCCCCCGATTTATTAAAGGGGCGATCGATACCTTGACGACCAAATCTGGCGCGGCCCAGGGGCTTTTTAAATACGTTCTCCTGATCCTGGGGGCGGCCGCTTTAATTTTTCTTTTTCGGAATTCCTGGCGGCGATTGATCTTCGGTCAGGGCCGCCGGATCGAAGAGGCCCTGCGTAATCGACTTTTCCAACACCTGCTCCGTCTTTCCCAATCGTACTACCATCGGACCTCGATCGGGAACTTGATGGCCCATGCCACCAACGATATGGAAGCCGTTCGTATGGCCCTGGGGATGGGGTTGGTTTCCTTAATAGATTCCCTGGTCCTGGGCTCGGCGGCCATTGCCTTTATGGCCTATATCAACCTCAAGTTGACCTTGATTTCCCTGTGGCCCATGCCCCTGGCCGCCTTTCTCACCCAACGGTTAAGCCGATTGCTGCACCAGCGATTTGAAATGGTCCAGGGCACCTTTTCCCAAATCATGGAAAAAGTTCGGGAAAGCCTGGCGGGAATCATGGTCGTCAAGGCCTATACCCTTCAAAAACGGGAAGAAGAAAATTTGTCCCGTCTTAGTCTCAAATACCAGGATCAAAACATCGCCCTGGCCCGGGTCACCAGCACCCTGTTTCCGCTATCGGTTTTTTTAACCAGCCTGAGTCTGGCGGTGGTCCTCTGGATAGGGGGGAAACAGGTGATCGACCGGGAAATTACCGCCGGGGATTTTGTGGCCTTTATCAGTTACCTGGGCCTGCTTTCCTGGCCGGTTTCAGCCCTGGGGTGGGGGATCAACCTCATCAAAAGGGGGGCGGTTTCCCTGGAAAGGATCGAACGAATTTTGGAGGAACGTCCGGAGATCGCCGATCTACCGGGGCTGACAGCCCCGACACTTCATCCACTGGATCTGCAAGTGAAAGAGCTGACCTTTGCCTATTCCGAAAAAGAAAAACCGGTCCTGAAAGAGGTCAGTTTGGAAATAAGTTCGGGCGGGACGTATATCCTAACCGGAAAAACCGGCTCGGGAAAGACGACCCTGGCCCTCTTGCTGGTTCGCCTTCTGGAGCCGGCTTACGGGAGTGTCTATCTGAACGGGAACGATATCCATTCCATCCCTTTAGCCGAACTCCGGGAATCCATTTCTTTAATTCCTCAAGACCCTTTTCTGTTTTCCGATACCATCCGGGCCAATCTGCTGTTGGCCAGGCCCGAGGCCGAAGAAGGGGAAATGCAGGCCGTCCTCCGGGCGGCTGCCTTTTACGATGAGATCCAGACTTTTCCCCAGGGGCTGGATACCATGGTGGGAGAGAAGGGGGTGTTACTCTCCGGGGGGCAAAAACAAAGACTTTCCCTGGCCCGGGCCCTGCTTATCAATCCTTCCGTCCTTATCCTGGACAATACCCTGTCCTCAGTGGACCTGAATACCGAGCGGGTCATACAGGAAAACCTGGGGCGTTTCAGGGAAGGGAGGACGACGATTTTTATTTCTCACCGTCTGGTCGGCTGGGAAGGAGTGGATATGATTTTTTTCCTGGAAGCAGGAAAATTGCTGGAGTGGGGGAGTCACGAACAGTTGATCCGGCTGGAGGGTCATTACGCCCGGCTCTACCGCTATCAGCGGTTGGAGCTGGAATTACGTCAGGGGGCCTTTTAAATGCCTCCCGGTGATTTCGGATATATCGAGGGTGAGCAGTTAGGCCGGCCTTACGATCTGGGACTGCTGAAAAAACTTTTTCCATATCTCTGGCCCTGGCGGAGAAAATGGTTTTTAGGACTTTTCCTGTCTGTCGGTCTGACCCTGCTCGATCTGATCCCTCCCTATCTGACCAAACAGGCCCTTGATATTCATATTCTGGCCGGGGATTGGAAAGGATTGAGGCCTTTGGCCCTCCTGTTGCTGCTGATTCTGGTGATTAACTTCGGCCTCCAGTACATCCAGTCCATAGTCCTGGAACAGATGGGGCAAAAGGTTATGCATATCCTTCGCCTGAAACTTTTTTCCCACCTGCTTTCCCTGCCCCTTTCCTTTTTTCAACATAATCCGGTAGGCCGCATGACCACCCGGGTCACCAATGATATAGAAAACCTGAACGAGATGGTCAAATCCCTTTTGGCCACCCTTTTTAAGGATATTTTTCTGGCCCTGGGAATAGTGGGGGTCCTTCTATATCTGGATTACCGGCTGGCGCTGGTTACCTTTACCTTGATTCCGGTGATTTTTATCTGTGCCCGTCTATTCAGCCGGAAGGCCAGGGATGCCTTCCGGGACCTGCGCCGGAGAGTGGCCCAGCTGAACGGCTTCCTGCAGGAAAGTCTTTCCGGGCTGGCCTTGATTCAGATCCTGGTTCGGGAGAAAAAAAGGTTCGATGATTTCACTAAAATAAACCACCAGGCCTTTCAGGCCGGTATGAAACAGGTTCAGGTTTTCGCCCTTTTCATGCCCTTGATGGAACTGATTTCGGCCATGGCCATTGCCCTTCTGATCTGGTATGGGGGGGGACAGGTCATCCAGAAGACCCTGAGCCTGGGATCTCTGGTGGCCTTTCTTTCCTATATCCAAATGTTTTTCCGACCTCTGCGGGAAATGACTGAAAAGTACAGCGTCATGCAATCGGCCATGGCTTCTCTGGAACGGATTTTTTCTTTAATGGAGGAAAAGGTCGAGGAAGAGCCGTCCGCCCCAGTGCCGGGCCATTGGCCTCCCTGGAAAGGGGAGATTGAATTCAGGCAAGTCAGTTTTGCCTATGAGCCCGACCACTGGGTTATTAAAGATCTCTCCTGCACCATCCCGGCCGGAGAGGTAACGGCCATCGTCGGCATGACCGGCGGCGGTAAAAGCACCTTAATCAGTCTCCTGGAAGGTTTTTATCTTCCCCAGAAAGGACAAATCCTGATAGACGGCCGGGACCTCCGGACTTTCCCCAAAAACAGTCTTCGTACCCTCATCGGCCTGGTTCCTCAAGAAACCGTCCTTTTCGCCGGGGATCTCAAGGAGAATATCCTGCTTCCGGGTGCCGGTGTATCCGAGTCGAATTGGGACGAAGTGACCGAAACCATGCATCTGGGACCCCTTCTTAATAAGATGGAAACGCAAAGAGTGGGGGCCATCTCTGCGGGTGAACAACAGTTGGTGGCCCTGGCCCGGGTCATGGTCCGGAATCCGGTTATACTGATCCTGGATGAGGCCACCTCCCAGGTGGACGCCTATACCGAAAGCCTGGTTCAGGAAGCCATCCAGGGGCTGCTGGCCGGGCGTACGGCCCTGATCATCGCCCATCGGCTCTTCACCCTCCGTCAGGCCCGGCGAATCCTGGTTATTCATGAGGGAAGGCTGGTGGAAGAGGGGACCCACGAGGAACTGATGCAGAAACAAGGGTATTATTACCGGCTGTACCAGTTGCAGTTTAATAATAATGGGACCCGTGGCGGGTGACAAGTGATAAGATAAGGCCCCGTCTTTACCGTGCACTTTTTGATTGGCAGGCTTTTTCAACGAGTATAGAATACTGAAATGCTGAAAATTTTCTTTTTGAAAAAAGACATGAGTTCCATTGACCATAACAACCGTTATGGAATGATTGTGGAGGGAACCTTTGATTCTCCAGCATTTTTATAACCTCATTGCCACTCATGAAGAATGGTTAATGAATCGTGTTCTATACCATGCCCGGTTACATAATTATACGAAGTACACCTCTACCTTGGCCGAGGCCTGGAAAATATCCATCCAGGGTCTTTCAGAATCCCTGATGAAAGCCATCAAAGACAGCAAGGCCCCCCCTGAATTGGGCCCCGATGATGACTTCACTAAAGATCCCATAGCCTCCTTTGGTATCCTGGAAGCCCGGAGACACCGTTCACGGGGGATTACGCTCAGCATGTTCCTTGGCCTAATGAAATATTACAAACAAGGCTACCTTGACCTGGTTATACAGGCCGGCTTTAAAAATAAATATGAAGAACGTTGCCGGCTTTTCATAGAGCGATTCTTTGACCGTATCGAGATAGGATTTACCGCAGAATGGGCCATGTTGAATGAAAACGAACAAACGAAAGAGCTCCAATCCAGCAATAGAACGATAACCAATGAAAAAAACAAATATCTTACTATTTTTGAGAGCACCCCAACCCCGGTTATTTTCCTCAACTCAGAGAATATCATAGATAACATGAATCATGCTGCGGCAACCCTTATCTACGGGATCATCGAAACACCCGGTTCGACCTATTATGCCGAGAAAAAAATGTGGGAACCTCTCCCCTGGAAGATTGATGAAGTCGTTAAATTTCTCTCCGGCAACAAGACGGAATATGCTTTCGAAAGGGCACTGGCAACGAAGAAGGGAATTAGATACTTTAATATAAAACTTAAAAGAATGCTGGATGTGAGTCAGAAATTCAGTGGAATAGCCCTCATTTTAAATGATATTACCGAGAGCAAACAACTGGAGGACCGGCTCTCTACCATGTCCATTACCGACGAACTCACCGGTCTGTATAACCGCAGAGGATTTATCACCCTTTCCGAGCAACAGCTGAAGGTAGCCGAGAGGACCAAGAAAAATTTACTCCTCTTTTTTGTTGATCTGGATAAGCTGAAGCAGATTAATGACCAATGGGGTCATCAGGAAGGAGATAAGGCGCTTATTAAGATTGCCAATATCCTCAAAGAGACCTTCCGAAAATCAGATATCATCGGCCGTATGGGAGGGGATGAATTCGCAGTCCTGACCATAGACACCCACGATAAGACCGGGGAAATTCTTCTGAATCGTCTGCTTAAGTCCCTTGATAATTACAGCAAGTCGGAAAGGAGAAAATATCCGCTCTCGTTGAGCACAGGTATGGCGCGTTATAACCCTGAAACACCAAGGTCCTCTGAAGAACTTATGGCCCAGGCAGACCGGCTAATGTATGAGGATAAAAAGAGAAAGACGAGAAATAAGAAGAAATGGACGGCTATTTGAAAGTCCGGCCCGGTCCCGTTTTTTTCAGAAAGCGCCCCCCCCCGGGCGATGCCCGTCTACCCCCAATTGAATCATAATTAAATGTTACCGATTTTTTTAACCCCCTTGGTACCTTTTAATATGATTCAATTCGCACCCTATCTTTCTTCTTGAGATTGTCTTTCCCTTGTTTTATATTCATCCCAAGCAAAATCAACTTATTATTAAAAATACACCAGAAAGCCTAACGATAACCAAAGGAGGAAGGAAAAATGAACACCAAGATCTTTTATCCCGAGTACAGTAAGAATTACCCTCTTCTTATCACGAACTTTATGAAAAGACCGCTGAGCATGTATCCGGATGACATTGCCCTGGTCTACCGGAATGACGACGGCCAGTATTTCCGGTTCACCTGGCGGGAATGGTACGCGCGCACCTGCCAGCATGCCCACCTGCTCAAGGCCCTGGGAGTTAAAGAGGGCGACCGGGTCGGGGCCATGGCGCTGAATCACCACCGGCACCTGGAGAATATTTTTGCCACCGTTGGTACCGGGGCGATTTCCCACCCCATCAATATCAGACTGTCCCTGGATCATATCGGCTATGTCATCACCCATGCCGAGGATTCGGTCATCTTTGTTGATGAAATGCTCCTGCCTTTGGTCGAACTCCTCTACGACCGGATCAAGCCGGCCGTGAAACAATTTGTCTATATGTCCGATAAACCGGGCCTGCCCAAGACCAGGATCGAGCCTCTGGTCGAATACGAGGCCCTGCTGAAGGAACAGCCGACCACCTTCGATTGGCCGGATTTGGATGAAGACACGCATGCTACGCTCTATTATACGACCGGAACAACCGGTCTGCCTAAAGGGGCGCTGTACACCCATCGTCAGGTATACCTCCAATGTATCCATTCCCTGGAGAGAATGGGCAATTCGGTAACGATGCCGGACGACCCCCCGCGGCCTAATTTAACCTCATTCCTGACCCTTATTCCGTTTTTCCATATCCATGCCTGGGGAACGCCGTTCATGATGGTTCATTCGGCCGCCAAGATGGTTTTTTCGAGCAAATATACGCCGGATAGTTTCTGCGAGCTCATTCAGAATGAAAAGGTGAATGCTACGGTGATGGTGCCGACCATGCTGGCCATGCTGCTGGAATACCCGGATCTCGACAAATGGGATGTGAGCAGCCTTACCAGTATAGCCATCGGAGGAGGCGCCTTACCCCTTGGTTTAAAAAACAAGGCCGAAAAGCTTTTCCCCCATATGAGGGCCTCTTCCGGCTATGGTATGTCGGAAACGATGGCTGGTGTTATCACCGCCGTATTAAAAAGAGACATGGAGAACTGGCCGAAAGAGGAGATTGACAAGGTCCTGGTCAAGACGGGCTTGCCGATGCTTCCGGCCATAGACGCCCGGGTCGTTGATGAGAGCGGCCAGGATGTGCCCCACGATAACGAGACGATCGGAGAGATTATCCTGCGGGGACATTGGATAACCGAACAATACTACAAGGATCCGGAAAAGACGGCCCAGGCCTGGAGGGGGGGATGGTTCCACACCGGCGATGCGGCCAAAATCGACCGGGAAGGCTATATCATTATCGCCGATCGAATCACCGACGTCATTAGAAGCGGCTCCGAAATGGTCCCCACCGTTCTTTTAGAGAATTTGACCAGCAATGCCGATTTCGTTTTAGAGGCTACCTATGTCGGGGTGCCGGATGAGAAATGGGGGGAAATCCCGATGGCCCTGGTAAAGAAAACCTCCGATTCGAACAAGAAAGAAGAAGATATTCTCACTTTCCTTCAGGAAGAGGGGGTTGACAAAGGCAAGATCACCAAATGGATGCTTCCGGTTTATGTCGCCTTTGTCGACGATATCCCCAAAACCAGCGTTGGTAAATATGATAAGATCGCTGTCAGGAAGCAGATAGAGGCGTTTAAAGCCAAGGCCAAAAAGGTGCGTTCGGCCTAAAACAAACCTTCCGATCTTCCCATAGCTTGAATTAGTTCTCATCCGGAAATATCAATTTCCGGATGAGAACTAATTAATAAGTTCAAAGCCGCCATGGAACCCATGGCGGCTTTTTATTAAAGGGATCAGGTTTTATTTCTCGATGATTAGCTCATCTTCAATTTTAATACAGCCAATGACACTTTGGGCGGCGGGGCAGAAGGTAATATAGTTCGATAAACACTCCCTGGCATCGGCTATTTTATCTTCGGCTACCTTCAGGTGGTATTGGACCCGGATGGTGGTGATCTTAAGGACGCCGTTGACGTTTTCGATATCCCCTTCGACCTCGGCCCGGTAAAGGTGTTCGGGGGTTTGAATTTTTTTTCCGGCCATTACCGTGGCCAGTGTTCCCATCATTCACCCGGCAGTGGCGGCGACTATATGATCCAGCGTCGCGGCCTGCTCCTTCTCGGGCTGGACCTTATAGAACTTCATAATCCCGCCATGAACTCCATAATAGACCGGTTCCGAGAATCCTTCTATCATGGCCCGACGGGTCGGGCCTTTTTCTCTGACGATTTTGATTCGTGAAGTGTGAACAACCTCACTCATACGATGCCTCCTTCT